>CAYWBJ010000087.1:0-1837 GCA_964456165.1 uncultured Gemmatimonadaceae bacterium
CAGGAGGGAGCGATGGTTGCGCGGCTGTTGATTCTCGCATCTCTGCTCTGGACGGTCGCAGGGCAGGCGCAAAGTGGTACCGGCAACATTTCCGGCAGGGTGGTCGATTCCGACGGCGGTGCCATCCCGGGCGCCAACGTGATCGCCACCGGCGGCGCGCTGACGGCGCCGCTGGGTACGGCGACCGACAGCGACGGCAGATACCTGCTCGAGGGGCTGCCGGTGGGCGCCGTCGACCTCACCGTGAGCCACATCGGATTCAGCGACAACCTAGCCGCCGGCGTTCAGGTTACGCCCGACGGGACTGGGACCCGCGACTTCGTGCTCTCCTCCAGGCTGATCTTCCTGGATCAGAGCGTGGTTTCGGCTTCCCGCCGTCCCGAGAAGATACTGGACGCCCCGGCCTCGGTGGCCGTGGTCGAGGCACAGGAAGTGCAGAGTCAGCCGGTTCTGAGCCTGGCGGAACACGTGCGGGATCTGCCCGGCGTCGATGTCTCGCGCACCGGACTGGTACAGAACAACATGGTGGTTCGCGGCTTCAACAACATCTTCTCGGGGGCGCTGCTCACCCTGTCCGACAACCGCATCGCCCGGGTGCCCTCGCTGCGCGTCAACGTCTACAACTTCATCCCGGTCACCAGCGACGACATCGACCGCATCGAGGTGGTCCTCGGTCCGGGATCGGCGCTGTATGGTCCCAACTCGGCCAACGGCGTGATGCACGTGATCACCAAGTCGCCGCTGACATCGGGGGGGACGTCGGCCCAGGTCGGCATCGGCGAGCGCAGCCTCCGCAAGGTGTCGGTTCGCCATGCTGGGCAGGCGAGCGCGGAGCTGGGCTACAAGATCTCGGCGGAGTACTACGCGGGCGAGGACTGGGAGAGCCAGGATGACTCCGACCTGCGTCCCCGCGACTTCGACGTGGAGCGGCGCAGCGCCGAGATGCGCGTCGACTATCGGCCCTCCGATGAGCTGCAGGCGATCTTCAGCGCCGGTACCAACTTCGGTGACCATATCGAGCTCAGCGGCCTTGGTGCCGGGCAGATCAGAGGCTTCGGCACCAACTACGCGCAGGCGCGCTTCAACTACAAGGACTGGTTCGGGCAGGTCTACCGGAACTGGAGCAGCGCCGGTGACACCTTCCTGATGAGCACTGGAATCGAGATCGTCGATCGCTCCAGCCTGACTGTGCTGCAGCTGCAGCACGACAGCCGGCTGGGTGCCCGGCAGCGCTTCACGTACGGGGTAGACTCGCTCTTTACCCGTCCCGACACCGAGGGCACGATCTACGGCGAGAACGAGGGCAACGACAGCATCGACGAGTACGGCGCCTACCTGCAGAGTGAGACGGCTCTGACATCCGAACTCGACCTGGTGCTGGCGCTGCGCTACGACCAGCACAGCCGGCTCGACGATGAGAAGATTTCGCCCCGGGCCGGGCTCGTCTTCAAACCGGAAGAGACGCAGACTTTCCGCCTGACCTACAACAAGGCCTTCAGCACTCCGACCGCCATCAACCTCTACCTGGACCTGCTCACGCGGGATGATCCGTTTGGTCTTGGTCCCAACTTCGGCCCAGTCTTCGCCGCCCGCGGCCTGGACGAGTTCCAGCCGATCGACCTGCGAGTGCAGGGCACCTACACGCCCACCTCCGACAAAGGTTTCAGCTTCAGTCGGGGTGACGCTGGCCGGCCGCAGTTCCGCTCGCCTTTCGTGGCGATGGCCGGCCTGCCGGCGAGCACCTACATCGACATGGACAGCCCGATCTTCACCAACGTGATGTGGGGCATCGGCCGGCAGGCGGTGATCGCCGGGTTTGCGGCACAGACCGAGGTGG
>CAYWBJ010000088.1:0-8513 GCA_964456165.1 uncultured Gemmatimonadaceae bacterium
GAAATCTGGTCGAAGTCGGTGATCGTCAGTCCGGTCGAGTACACGTGGGCGAAATAGCGGCCGAAATGACGCGCGTAATTCACCGGGCTGTTGTGGCCAAAGTGGAAGAAGTTGGGGCGCAGGTAGGTCTCGGCGCCGGTGGTCTGCCAGTGATCCCAGGAATCGATGATCGCGTCCACCCGCTCCGCTGTCCACGGAAAGTAGAAGACCGGCCGGTCCTCCAGGCCGGTGACAATGCCGACCAGGATCTCCTTGTTGAGCACGGTTTCGATGGGCGGCAGCCGCGTCGGGTAGTAGGCGCCGGTGATAATCCTGACGTCGGGCCGTATCTCTCGGGCCATTTCCTGCACGGCGAGCCAGAAGCGGGCGTAGCGGTCTGTCAGGGAGTTGCTGCCGGGCACGTCCCAGGCCTTGCAGATCGCATCCGTGCAGGACGGATCCCGCGCCGACTTGTCGTTCCCCCACAAGTTGATGAAGGTGCCGCCTCCCCAGTTGTCGACGATGCGCTGCCACAACATTGGCTCGGCCACGTTCAACTGGATCAACCGCGGCTCGGTCTTCGGTTCACGCGTGCCGTCCGGCGCCAGGGCGAAGTATTCCGGATGGGTCTCGCCGTACCGTTCCCAGTAATCCTCGAACCCGTGCCCGTAATCGACGTCGAATCCCTGCGCGTGGCGGTGACGGCGCCACCAGATCGACTGCTCCCGGTAGAACTTGCGCGCCGCGTCCGGCGACTCCCAAAGATCGAGGTGCGTGTTGTAGTAGTCGCGCACGCGGGTGTGAATGATCTGCGGCACGTGCGTCTGGTCCCAGGCCGCCACGGTGACCTCGGCGTGCGCCGGCACGAACTCCCCTTCGGACCCGGGCCAGAGCCAGCGTACGCCCAAGTGTGCTTCGAGGCATTCGTAGACCGCGAACAGGGTGCCCATCTCCGTTTTGTTGCCGTGGATGGAGTTCCCGCTACCGCCGGCGCCGATTACCCTGCCGCGGCTGTCGCGGCCGACGAAGAACAGATTGCCGTCCCACAGCCGGATGTGGAAGGCATTGGCCGGCAACTCCGCCGCGCTGATGCCGGCCAATGCCGCGCGCCGGGTCTTGCCCATGAAGATCAACCCGGTAGCGCCGGCATCCGCGTCACTCTCTTTGCGGATCGGAAGCTCCGCACCGGTTGCCTTAGCCACGTGGTATTGCAATTCGTCGGCGGCGAAATCTTCGACCAGGCTGACGTTCTCGGGGATGACGATCGTGGCCGCAGCGCGATCGCCGGCAACGATGTCGAACGCTCCAACCCCGGTAGCTCCGAGGAGAGCGCTGGCCAGCAGAATAGCTGCCTTCCCTAGCATGAGGTTGAACGTGTTGGATGCGTGAAAGGACCGACTGGGTTTGCCTGCCCGGCGGTCAATAACGAAGATGCTCCGCCCGCACCAGACCCGCCGCCCCGGAGGGACTTAGCCATTTTCCGGCGCCGCAGCCGTCCTCTTCGACGCTGTCCACGGCCCTCGGCGCTGGATCGGAAAGGGAACCGTACCGGCATCTCCATCGGGAATCGCATCCTGATCCGGGCCACTCATCTCGATTCCTCAGCCGTTGACGATGTCGATCTCCGCTACGTAGATGTCGCAATCTGTGACCTTGTACTGGTAGCGGTCGGCACTCTTGGGGGGCAGGACGCCGGACCAGTAGGCGACATCAGAGAAGTAGGCGATGGCGAGCTTGCCCGGTCCGGTGGTGATCAGCCCGGAGTAGGCCGAGTCGCCGCCAACCGGAAAGGCCAGCAGCGGCCGGGCCCCGCCGCGGCGCAGGTGATAGACGCCGGTCGTGCCCTGCGGATGCAGGCGCAGGTCCCCTTCGAAGAGGGGCACTCGCAGACGACCGGCGACGAAGACCTCCCCGTCTGCCTCGCATATGGAAGGAGCGTCGCACAGGCCGATAGAGTGACCACCTTCCCATTCGGTGTAGGGCGGTCTGGAGCGGAAGAAGACGCCGGGCCACTCGGAGCGGACCACGCACCACAACTCGCCGTCGGGCCGAAAGAGCAGGTCGGTCTCCCCGGACCAGTCATGCACGTTGGTACCGGCGATCCGTGCATGCTCGGTCCAGATGATGCCGTCATCACTGACGATCAGGTAGAGCGGATCGCTCTCCGGGCCGGAGGTGGCACACCAGAACCGGTCGTCGTGGTAGGTCATGCGCCAGATGAACGGCTCGAAGCCCTCCATCGTCTGCAGGAGCGGTTCCGACCAGTTGATCCCATCGTCGGTCCAAGAGAGGTACTCCTCGGTGGGCACCCGGGTGTTGATCGTAATGCAGAGTCGGTCACCCGCAACGCAGAAATGGCCGTCCTGGACGCCGCTGTCGATGACGCCGCTGATGCCCTGGGGCCGGTCGAGCACCGCAACCTCCTGCCAGCGCTGCAAGTCGCTGGAGCGGAGCACGACCACCATGCCGTGGTCGGCGTGGTGTTTGGTTCCGCGGCGGTAAGAGAGCCAGTAGTAGTCGCGCCAGAGCACCAGGTCGGCGAAGGCATTGTACCAGCCATCGCGAACGACGGCGCGCACGTCGGTTACCGAGAGGGCCGGCCCGTCGTAGGGTGGGGCGTTGCGGTCGGCAGATGTCAGTTCGTACATCGAATCCCTCCTGGTTCGCGGTGTCAGTGCGGTGTCTCACAAGTATCCTTAGTGCTGCGCTGTCCGGCAGCCGCTGATCTATCCGACCTGCGGTATTGCGCTCACCTGGCGTAGGTGAGGCCGGCTACCCCAGCGGCCGCCACCGAATCGCCTGAAAACGGGGCATGAACTCGATCCCCTCGCTGGTGGCTGGGGCCCCCTCGTGTCCCCAGTTCCGCTCCGATCGCTCGCCCACCACACTCAACACCATGCCCGGCTCCCCATCGCCGAGGTGTGGCGGCAGTACGCAGCTCGCCGAGTACCCCGGCACCGCCCTTGCGGCGTTCAGGTAGTACATCTCCGGCTCCCAGCTGATCCCTTCGTCGCGGCTGGCCTTGGCCCGTTCGCCGCCGGCCAGCGGCGGTACCCGGTGCGTGTGAAACATCAGCAGGCGCCCATCCGGCAGCTGGACTGCCGATCCGTGCATCTCCTCGAGCAGGAACGTACCGGGCCGCACGTTGCCCCAGTTGCGGCCGCCATCCTCCGAGTCGGCGAGCAGGATCCGCTTGACATAACTGCCGATGTCACTGCGCTGCAGGGCCCGCATCCACAGCCGCCACGGCTGCTCGTTGGCGAAGCAGAGGTGCCAGTTGCCGACGCCCACGCGAGGATTGTGGCGGACCAGGGCAAGGAGTCGACCCGACTGCAGCTCGACGACGTGGGGCTCGCCGCCCGGGCACACCGCGTAACCCGGAGACCAGGTACACCCCTGGTCCTCCGAGCGGAACACCCGCATGTAATCCTCTCCCGGGACCGGACAGATGAGCGCACCGTCGGCCAGTTCCGTCATCGACTCGACCCCGCCCAGCCGCTCGATCCGACCGCATTGTTTGTAGGTCTGTCCATCGTCCTCGGAACGGTGGACCGCTAGGCCACCGTCCTCTGACGAGACGTTGATGAAGGTGCCGTCGCGCAGCACGGTGATGGCCGGACGGGCGACGCGGAACTGCTCCCACGAGCGCCCGCCGTCCCGGCTGCGCAGCATCGAGCGGCCATCCGCCATCACATTGACGAAACCGTCGTCGGTGACCACCAGGTTGTTGGGCGGATCGGCAAACCAGCTCTCCGGATCCTCCCAGGAAATCCTGGTTCGCTCGGCCGGCAGCTGACCAACCTCGCCACCACGGGAGTAAAGCACATACTGCGCCTCATCCGGGATGGAGGGGCAGATGCAGAACAGGAAGTCGTCGACGCCGACCTCGGCGTCACCCGACCAGAGTCGGCCGCGGAATTCGCCGATCATCGAGCGGTCTATCCGGATCTCCTGCCGATGGTGGCCGACAGGAATCGGACCCGCTACCGGCTGCGCGGCGATCCGCTCCCCACCGAGCAGCTCGTCGATCGCAATGTGCAAGCCTTCCTGCGGCGAGCCGACTGAGTTGTAGGTCGTCAGGTCGAAGCGCAGCGGTCGATCGTGCATGTGCACCAGCCTCCCGCGCGGATCCGGGGCGGCGTGGACGACAAGACCTTCTACCGGATGCCGGGTCGCGAACTCGGTGGCCTCCGCACCCCGCTCCAGCTGGGCCGCGTCGAACCAGACCTCACCCGGCTCAGACGCCTCGGCCACCAGATCGACGACGGCAATCCGCTCAAGCTCGTTGGTGCTGAAGGTGAACCGGTAGCGCTCCCAGCAGCTCGTCAGCTCAAACGTTTCGCTGAGGTAGTCTGGATCGTCGGCGAAATCGAGGGGCCGGATCCAGACCCCCAGCCAAAGCCGGCTCTGCGGCGCTGCGCTGCGAGCAAACACGGACAGGGTGTACAGGTGAACCGCCTCGATCCGGACCACCGGCGAAGTGAGATGACCCCGGATCCCCTGGCGCGTCTCCTCCAGCGGCACGCGGACGGCGCGCTCGCCGTCGACCGCGTCGGAAATCGACTCGATCGTCGGACCGACCTCGGGTTCGCGGCCTGCCTGCCTGGCCTTGTCGAGCATGGCAGGGGAGGAGGTGAACGACGGGCTCGGCATCCGGATCTGCCCCGAGACTGACAGGCCGAGGGTCAGGCAGTTCTGCATGTCGGCCCAGTTGCCGGGCAGAAACTCGCCGAAGTCGAGCTCGAAACTGGCGTTCGGGAGCAAGTTCTTCATGAGGACCGTCCAATGCACAATCACGTCGATCTTTCCCACTCGCACCACACGGCGGCAGCTATTTTTCGGTCGCGCCACCCCGGCAGTGTAGACAACTTCAGCCGGCTCACGGATGACTGCCTCCATCGGTGTGGCGACCGACCATCTTCCGGCGGCACCTCATCCTGTGCCGGATCGAGGTTGAACGGATTGTACCGGCAGCAATAGCCGCGCTAAGAATCGTACAGGATGGTGCCGCAGAGATTGTCTAGCGAGCCTCCCACGGCCTGTCCTCGAGGAAAAGCGGATTGCCGGGATGCTTTTGCACGGTATCCACCTTCAGGTGCGCGTTGTACACGCTTTGGACAAGTCGCTTGTCCAGAAGCATCTCGGTCCTTCCATCTCAATGCCGTGCAGAAAACTCAAGATTGCGGCCGCGGGCTGGCGCTCGAAAGGAGATCCTGCATCTGCTCGAAGGCGCGGGCCAGGAACTGCTCAAAGCGGCTCTCGCTCTGCAATCGCCCGTCCGGCATGCCGGCCCGTCTCATCGCCTCGCAGGCCGCAGCGCCGTCCCTGGCCACTGCGAGCTGCAGTGACGCCGGGCGATTAGGCACTTGGCGATCACTGCCATATTCTAACCCCACCCGGCGCTTGCCTCCCGCTGCACCACGGCCCGCTGCATACCGATATGTGCCGTACGATGCCTGTTTTTATTAGGCGGGAAGAGAGCGACAACCACCGTCAGGCTGACGGTAATGAAAGGACGGCGAGATGACCACCAGGAAGATCCGGCTCGGTGCGCTCTGCGTCGGCGAATACTCCTTCTGGCCGATCTGGATGAAGGCATTGACGGCCACCAGTCCGCTCGGCGCTCCGATCGCAGGCATGGAGGTCACCCATTGCTGGGACGTGAATCCCGAGCAGGCGGCAGGTTTCGGCGACCAGCACGGCTGCGAGCCGGTGGACCGCTTCGACGCCATGCTGGGGCAGGTAGACGCCATCGCCTTCGGAGGTCTGTACGAAGTACCGTGGCAGCATCTGCTCGCGCGTCCATACGTCGATGCCGGGCTTCCCACCTACCTGAGCCGTCCCTTCGCCTACTCCCTGCGAGACATCGACTCGCTGCTCGAGCTGGCGGCGAAGAGGAATACGCCGTTGATGGCGACCAACGTGTTCGAGCACTTCCCCCAGGCGACCATCCTCCGGGACAGACTCTCAGCCATCGGTAAGGTGAAGTCCGCATTCGGCAGCTGCCACAGCTCCGAGTACCCGGGCCATTTCCACCTGCCCTCGTTCGTGCACAGGGTTTTCGGGTACGACGTCGAGGCCGTCTCCCTGCTGACCGACGACGCCTGGAGCTGTGCCTACCTGCAGCAGACGCTGCTGTTCTCCGGCAACGATGCTCATCCGCCGTTTCTGGCGAGCCTGCACGCCAGTCGCGACGTGCCGTATCTGTCGATGCGAGTGATCGGAGATCGAGGTAGCGACGAAACCGAAGTGACGCGCAGCTCGGACGAGGGCGAAACTCTATACCACTTCTTTGCCCCGCAGATCATGGCGATGCAGCGCACCTTCCAGGGCAATCTCTTCCAACCGCTGGACGTGATCCGGCGGAAACTTCAGATCTTCCTGACCGGGTACTACTCTCACCTTGAGAGGCGAGGCGCCCTCGTGCCGGTCGATGAGTTGCCGGCGGACTGGTCGCCGCCGCCACCGCGCCCAGGATGGATCGATGATTCTTTGGTCAAGTCGTAGGGGCGGGTGGATTGTAGTAATGGGGAAGCAATCCTACATTATCCCGGGTCGCGTGCCCATAGATCTGCGGTATTGAGCATCTGCCTTCTAAGCAGACGGTCGCATTTTCTAATCCTGCTGGGCACGCCATGAATAAGCCCCTGTAGGTCTTAGACTTACAGGGGCCTTGCTATTTGCGCTCGGCGCGGGGAAATGACCAAATGTGCACGGTCGCCCCACGAGCTGCGAGGATCCGGGGCTACTTCCCCAAGAGAATAGCCGGCAACTCGTCCGTGGTGTATTCTCGCGAAGGCATCGAGCACCGCACTACCAAGGTCAATAGTCCCCATGACCTGCCCCCACTTATGCGCCCACATTCAGAGTATGTGGGCGCGATGAACGGCATGGCTCACCAGTCTTTTCAAGTCCTTGGCGTCCGGGTACCCCTTCGGGGATCTTCCTTATAGGCACAGGAACCCACGCTGCACGCGTAGAATTTCCCGTACTGTGAAGTTCTTCAGACTGCTGATCGTGCCTCGATGCCAGTGTTTTCCTTCGGCAAGGGAAGCCGTTTTTCAGCACCCAGAAATAGCCAAACGCGGTCAGCTCCAGTTCTACAAGTCGCGTTTGAGGGCCTTGGCTACAAGCTCAAGGCCCCCCGGCGCCATTCAATACGCCGCCAACTCCACCAACGCCACCAACACCTGAATCCGCGCCCTGTCCGCCAGCGTCCGGTCCAGGTCGGTCAACCAGTGGAAGCCGCCCAATGGCTTGTCGTCGTCAAGCTCATCCGAGTGGCCGCCCGCTTCACAGACACTGGCTGGCAGGGTCTCCAGCAGCCGACGAGCTTCGTCCAATTCCGGACCTGTGATCCCCCGGGCGGAGGCGTCCTTGATCACCCGATCCAGCATCACGAAGTACTCATAATCCTGGATCCCTTCCCGGGCGGCCTCAAGGTGCTTGCCGGCCGTTATCGAATCCCTGGCGATGAACAGGGGCGCGAACGAGCTCTTGAAGGCCAGGTACTCGTTCCACGATGAGGCACCGCCAGTGTCACCGAACGCCCACATGTAGATGGCCTCGGCCCCGTAACGCCAGCTCGTCCACGCCATCAGCCGGCCCGCGTACGGATCCTTGGTCCGACCCATCCACGCCTTGTAGAACTCGAGGGCGATCCCCTGATCGCGCTTGTTCAAGAAGTAGTTGCGATACTCCTCGCCCTGGCTCAAAAAGGAACCGTAGTTGGGGCTCAGAACATGGCAGGCGTCGATCATGTCCTGATTCGCCTCGAGCATATCCATGTGGGTCACATCCTCCCAAACGCGGACTCCCGTGTCCGCTGCGCGGATCGGCTTCGCCCACAGGAGGATGCGCTCGTCGAGATACGGCTCGTCAGGCTCATCCACGAGCAGCAGCGCGAACTGCTCTGGTGAGATCCCTTTCGACTTGATGTATCCCGCCCAGAAAGTCACCCACGCCTTCACCGCGACATCGAACTCCGGTGTGCCCATGGGCAATCCATCGAAGTTGTCGCGGACTTTCGCGAACACCATGTACTGGGCGGCATCAGGCCACAGCTCGAGCCAGGCATCTAGGTGGTCGGTGGAGGGTGGCGCCGGCATCGGCCCGGTCGCATCGTGCGTGCCGTGCGGCAGCACCAGCTTGAGGCCCCACGGGGAGTCGACGCGGTGTTCGCGCAGATGCTCGATGAACTCCAACCGGTGCTGCTCTGTTATGAGGGGAAAGTGACCGATCCGGTCCGTGTAGTCCCATCCGCCGAAGTGCAACGTCTGCTTCTGAGGGAAGTCCAGGGGATACAGGTGCATGCGTAACGGAATCTGCTTGGCGCTGGGTGTCGATTCTACGACGATTTCGCCCTGGTATGTGCCGGGCTCGACGTCGACCGGATTGAAGGTCAGCCACACTTGTCGCGTCATGCCGGAGGGCACGGTCACCGTATACAGGTTGTTCTCGGTGACGGCCTCGGGTAGCGCGGCCGCGACCGGCACGCCGCCGCGCGTGTCCGTCCAGATCACCTCGTGAACGGT
>CAYWBJ010000089.1:0-15024 GCA_964456165.1 uncultured Gemmatimonadaceae bacterium
TCTCGTCTTCCACGGGCCAGACGTGAGTCTGCGCCGGCAGCTCTATCACGACACCCTCGCCAGGTTCCGGGACCGGCTGGGATGAGGCGGATGGCATGAAACTGGGCGTCATCTCCCAAAACTTCATGATGTACGGCTTCGCCGAGGGGCTGGACCGGGCCCGCGAGATGGGCTTCAAAGCGATGGAGGTGGGCGCCTGCGGCCTCTGGGGCACCGGCTTCTGCGACCGCGAGAAACTGCTCGGAAACCCGGGTGAGATCGACCGCTGGCTCGATGCGGTTGCCGCCCGCGGCCTGGAGATCAGCGCCCTGGGCCGCCTCGACTGACCCGCAAGACAGCGGACACTCTTCCTCCCAACCTAAGGCTGCTCCAACCCTCTGGATCCGAACCCCCCTCGAACGCATCTGAGACGCAGCATGTCACACACGAAGCTGCTGAGTGGATGACCCCGCCGAGCGCCCGGCTCGGACTTGGGCAACCCCATGGTGAACGGTCCGGGTTCGATAGAGATCATTTACATGGTGGCGCCGCCGGGTAGGTCGTCGGGTGGCCCCGCCGGGGCTTCCACCGGGTCGTCGGGAGCGCTCGGGCCAGTCGGCTCCGGCTCTTCCGCGTCGCCGACCGAATCCCCCATCGGCGCGCCCTGGCGCTCGACCACGAAATCGATGTCGCCGAAGTTGTCGGCGAGGAACAGCTTCGCCGGCGGCGGCGTGACGGTGACGCCCTTCTGCAGCGGCTGCACCTCGTAGTTGCCGATCGGCAGGGGCGCGAAGCGATAGTGGCGCCCCTGTCGGTCATCGTCTCGGCCACAGCATCGCCACTGAGGCGAACCGCCAGGTCGGCGACAGCGACGCCAGCCGGATCCGAAACGTGGCCGCTGATGGCGAAGCGCAGCGGCCGCGCCACGATTGCCAGGTCGACGTCGGCGCCGTTGACCGCGACCGGAATCGAGGGAAACTGGAAATCGGGGTGCTGGGTGAACAGGGTGTAGTCAGCATTGCCTAGGTCAGCAAAGAGGAAACGGCCTTGCGCATCGGTGACAACCTGCAGCGAGCCACCACCGCTCAGCGTCAGCAGGGCCGTGCTCAAAGCCAGCCCGACATCATCGACGACCCGTCCGCGCAGCTGGTGCACCGCCGCAATGGCGGCGAGCGTCATGCTCATCTGGTTGTCCGTCGGGGTCGCGTCGGCGACCTGCCCGACGGAGCGGACCAGCGCGGTGAAAGACTGCTCGCCCGCCCGGAGCCGCAGGCGGAAGTTGTGCACTCCTCGCGCCCCCGCCGGTATCGACAGGTCAGCTTCCTGGGCGAGGCGGTCGCCCACCCGCAGCTCAATGCGGGCGTCGAAGACCGGCAGTCCGCCCGCGTTAGTGTAAAAGACCGCCAGCAGCACCTCCTGACCCTGTTCTAGGCCGGCCGGGTCCAGCGGCTGTGAATCGACATCTTGGAGCGCGAAGTCGATGATCGCCAGATCGGCGATCGGCGGCGGCAAGGGAAAAATCATGTTCGCCGGCTCCGTCTCCACCTTGCTCAGGCCGCTTCCGACCCGGGCGCTGAAGGCCAGCGACTGGACCTGCTCGTGCACCTGATCCGAGTCGACCACCAGGTCGAATAAGCCATCTCCAGCCTGGCGATCGCGCTCGCGCACCGACACCAGCAGCTGTCCCAGCGTTCCCGGCGCCGCGAACAGATCCAGGCCGCGGTTGGACTCGGCGGCGGCTTCGACCAACGGCAGGCTTCCGGTCACGACCTGGGTGGTGCCACTTACCTCGTCCTTGTAGCGGGCGGCCACTGTCAGCTCGGTTGCCGGTGTGGCACCACCTTCGAGATTGCTGGCGCTGACACGGAGCACGATCGGTTCACCGGCGGAAAGTGCGTCGATGTCGTTGATCTCCACCGTGGCCGCAACCCTCAAGCTGCGGGCTTCGACGGTCCAGATGGACAGATGGGACGGAGTCGCCATCACCATCCCGGCCGCACCGGCCATGGTCGTGGCCACCTCGACCCACCCTTCGCCGTCCCAGAATACCGCCACAGGACTATCGGTCGACACCGCGGGCACTCCCGCGGGATCGTAGGGAAGCTGCAGACTCAGCGGCCGCAGCGGCGTGAGCTCGGCTGGCGCCCCCGCAGAGGCTGCGGCGCCGGCAGCGGTGGCTTCGATCTGGTAGGTGGCACCGCCGCGGAGACTGCCCTCCGGCTGGAGCGGCACCAGCTTCGGCTCGAGCCGCCGGATGCTGATATCTACATTGTGGGCAAACCCGCCAGCCGGCACCGCGACCAGCGCCCCCCCTGCAGGCTGGCCACACCGCCGGTGGAGGCATAGATGCGCACCGTGACCGCCGTGGGAGTCTGCGGTGCCGGCGGCTTGCTGCTGCCGCAGCCCTGGAACGGACCGGCAAGTGCCAGGGAGAGAATCAAGCAGGGGAAGAGATGGATGCGCTTGGGTCTCAACACCGGACGGGGAGGCGCCAATGGCTCAGGCAGGCGCATGTATTATACATCGTAATCGAACTTGCCCTATTATTATCGCGTTTTTCCCGCCCAAGTTGAAACAATTCAACCCCGGAGGGTGCCGAACGCCGGTAGGGCTCTGGCCGCCGGCCACGCAGAATGCCAAAACCCCTGACCAGAATTCGCTGGGGCATCATCGGCTGCGGTGATGTTACCGAGGTCAAGAGCGGCCCCGCCTTTGGCAAGTGCGAAGGCTCGGAGTTGGTCGCCGTGATGCGGCGCGACCGGACCCAGGCCGCGGATTACGCCCGCCGGCACGGTGTCGCCCGTTGGTACGACGACGCCACCGACCTTGTTGCCGACCCGGACGTCGACGCCGTCTACGTCGCGACGCCGCCCGACTCCCACGCCGCCTACACGACGAGGGTGGCCGCAACCGGCAAACCCGTCTACGTCGAGAAGCCGATGGCGCGCTCGACAGCCGAGTGCGAGGCCATGCTGGCCGGCTGTGAGGCCGCTGGCGTGCCGCTCTACGTGGCCTACTATCGGCGTAGCCTGCCGGTCTTCCTCCGCGTCAAAGAGCTGCTTGATGAGGGTGCCATCGGCACGGTGCGCACCGCGACCGTGACCACCTACCAGGCGCCGAGCCCAACCGAGAAGGATCCCGCGACCCGTCCCTGGCGGGTCGATCCGGAGGTGGCGGGTGGTGGGCACTTCTTCGACCTGGGCTGCCATCAACTGGATCTGTTGGACTTTTTCCTCGGCCCCATCGAGGCGGTATCCGGCCAGGCCCTTAACCAGGGCGGCTGGTACCCGGCCGAGGACGTGGTCAGCGCCATCTTCCGCTTCGCCACCGGCGTCGTCGGTCAGGGCATGTGGTGCTTCAACGCCGCGGCACCCTCAGGGGAGCGAACTGAGCTGGTCGGCGAGCACGGCCGGATTACCTACCACTGCTTCGACTTGGAGAAACCGGTGACCCTGGAGCGGGACGGCAGCCGCGAGGAGATCGTGATCGCGCCACCCGAACACGTCCAGCAGCCCCTCATCCAGGCCGTGGTCGACGCCCTGCGCGGCCGCGGTCAAAGTCCCAGCACCGGCGCCAGCGCCCTGCGCACCAGCCTCGTAATGGACGTGATCCTCGGGCGTTCCGCCGGCCTGGAAGCACCGTAGGCCCTGGATGCAGCGCCGCGAGACCGACGTCGCCGTCGTCGGCGGGGGTATTTCCGGACTGGCCACCGCCCACTTCCTTAGCCGACGCGGCTATACCGTCACCGTGGTCGAGAAAGCGCCAAGCGTCGGCGGGTCGGTCGGCACCACCCGCTGCAATGGCTTTCTCATCGAGCACGGCCCGAACAGCGTCCAGGACACCACACCCCGGCTGCGGCAGATGTGCAGCGAGCTGGAGCTCGGGGAGCAGATGGTGTACCCGGGCGATCGCGCCAAGAGCCGCTATGTGGTCCGCGGCGGCCGCCTGCACGCCATGCCGATGAGCCCCCCCGCCCTTATCCGCACCGGCCTGCTCTCAACGCGGGCCAAGCTCCGGCTGCTGGCAGAGCCGTTCATCCGACGCGGCGCAGACACGTCCGAGGAGAGCCTCGCCGAGTTCACCCAGCGCCGGCTAGGACCCGAGTTCCTCGAATATGCCATTGACCCGTTCGTCTCCGGGGTCTACGCCGGGCTGCCCGAGGAGTTGAGCGTCCGCGCCGGCTTCCCGCGCCTCCACCGCCTCGAGCAGCGCTACGGCAGCCTGATCACGGGAGCAATCCTCAGCGCCCGCGAGCGCCGCAAATCTCGTAGTGAGCGCGGCGAGTCCAAGCCGGCTGCGCCCCTGTTCTCGTTCGCCGAAGGCATGCAGACCCTGGTCGACCGGCTGGCCGCGCGCCTCGGCAACGTCTGCACGTCGACCGCTGTCCGCCACCTCGAAGCAACGCCCGGCGGCGGCTTCCGGATCGAGGCCGACGCCGCGGGTGGTTCCCTCCGCCTCGATGGCCGTATCCTGGTGCTGGCGGTGCCAGCCCACACCTATGGCGACCTGGGCCTGCGGTTCGACTTCCCGGCGCGGGAGGATCTGCTCGCGATCACCTACCCACCCGTGACTTCAGTGTTCTTCGGCTACCGGCAATCCCCGGGCGGGCGGGACCTAGACGGGTTTGGCTTCCTGGTGCCGCGGTTGGAGAATCGCCGGATCCTGGGCACGATCTGGAACTCCTCCCTGTTCGCGGGACGCGCGCCGGAGGGCGGAGCCGCCCTTACCACCTTTGTCGGCGGGCGGCGCCAGCCCGAGCTGGCCGAGCTGGCCGAGGAAGAGCTGACTGCTGGAGTGCGGGACGAACTCTCGGACCTGCTCGGGATCAAGCGCCCACCGGACGAGGTGGCCATCCGGCGCTGGCCGCGGGCAATTCCCCAGTACAACGTCGGCCATCACCGCCTGATCGAGCGGGTCGAGGAATGCGAGCGCCAGCACCCCGGGTTGTACGTCTCCGGGAACTTCCGCGGCGGGATTTCGGTGGGTGACTGCGTCGAACGGGCTCACGAGCTGAGCGCGCGGATCGCCGCCGCCCACCCATGATCACCAGGGCGTGGGCACCAGGCTGCCGGCGGCGAACTCGCTGGAGCGGCCGATCCCGAGCTGGTGGCCGGCGGGAGGATGCGGCCGTTGAGCATGAAGCGGACGGCGGCCTCGAGCACCATTTGGTCGTCGCAGCGCGCAGGAGACCGTGGAACTCAGGGAGGTGATGCGCTTCATCTGCGACCTGTCCCGGAGGAAGCCGATGTCCCACTGCGCTTCGCCCACCGAGACTAGGCCGTCCTCGTTAGGGATTGTCCTAGCCATGCGAGATCCTCAGCTGTCCTGCGATTGCCATAAGTTTAGAGTGTCCGGTAAGGGCGCAGGTTTCGCCTATCCCGGCTCGCCGGACCAACGTTGGAAGGCGATGTTCTATATTAAACCAGGGGCGGCCTTCCCATCGCCCTGCCGCCGATGCATATACTCACTCTAGGTCTGAACCACACCACCGCCCCGGTGGCGGTCCGCGAAAAGCTGGCGCTGCCCGACCATGCCGTGAACCAGGCACTCGGACACCTGGTCGATGGCTACGGCATGCATGAGGCCGCCATCCTGTCGACCTGCAACCGCTCCGAGATCTACATCGCCAGCGACCGCTCCGAAGCCCTCGCCGCGGCGCGGCGCTACCTGAGCGAAGTGCGCGGCGTCGACGTCGACCAGCTCTCATCCCACTTCTACGAGCTCAGCGACGCCGACGCCGTGCAGCATCTGTTCGGGGTCGCCTGCGGCATCGACAGCATGGTCATCGGCGAGTCGCAGATCCTCCGCCAGGTCCGCGACGCCCTGGAGATCGCCCAGCACAACGGCTCTGCCCGGCTGCTGCTCAACGAGCTGTTCCAGCGTTCGCTGCGCGTCGGCAAGCGGGCACGGTCCGAGACCAACATCGGCCGCGGGCGCCTGTCGGTCAGCACCGCCGCGGTGGAGCTGGCCAGCCAGATCTTCGACTCGCTCGATGGCCGCAAGGCGCTGCTCCTCGGCGCCGGCGAGATGATTGAGCTCACGGCCCAGTACCTGGTAGACGGCGGCATCAGCCTGCTCTACGTGGCCAACAGGACCTTCGAACGCGGCGTCGAGTTAGCGCGGCGCTTCGCCGGCGAGGCGGTGCCGTTTACGGAGCGGGCGGCCACCGTCGACCGGGTGGATATCGTCATCACCTCCACTGCTGCCACCGACTACGTGCTCGATGCCGACACGCTGCGGCAGGCGATGCGGGGGCGACGTGGAAGGCCGCTCTTCATTATCGACATCGCCGTGCCTCGGGACGTCGATCCAGCCGCGCGCGAGATCGACAACGTCTTTCTCTTTGATATCGACAATCTCAACCAGATAGTAGAGGCCAACCGCAGCGAGCGGGAGCAGGAGATCCTGCAGGTCGAGCAAGTCATCGAGGAGGAGCTGCACGACTTCCTCGGCTGGTTTTCCGCCCTGAGCGCCGGCCCGCTGATCGTGGCGCTGCGGCAGCAGGCCGAAGAGCTGTCCCGGCTGGAGCTGGAACGCTGGAGCGGCCGGCTCGCGCACCTGTCTGCGGACGACCGCGAACTGGTCGAACGGGTCCTCAAGGGGTATGCCAACAAGATGCTGCACGTCCCCCTGACGCAGCTGCGGGAGCTGGCCAGCTCGTCGGCCGGTTACGCCCACCTGGACACGGTGCGGCGGCTGTTCGATCTGGACACCATCGACACCGATGGGGAGCAGAAACCATGACCGCGGCCTGCACTGTATTCCTGACGTTTTCGCTGCTTTGTTACCTGGCGGCCAGCCTGCTGGTGCCCGGCAGCTTTCTGTTGCGCCGACCTTCCTGGGAGAAACCGGGGCGTTTGCTGCTGGGCATCGGCATCGCCATCCACGCCGTGGGTCTGTTCCTGCATTTGCTGATGTCGGGCCAGTCGCCGTTCTCCAGCGTGCTGGTGGTCATCTCGCTGCTCATCGTCGCCGTAGTCGCCGCCGCGCTCGTGCTCGATCGCTATTCCGCCACCCGTCACATGAGCCTCTTCGCCGGGCCGCTGGCCTTCCTCGGACTGCTGTATCCGCTGCTGATGCCCATCCGCTACGAGGCCGCCCAGTCGATCCTGCTGCAGTATCCGTGGCTCGGCGTCCACGTAGCCATCAGCCTGCTGGGGCTGGTCGGCTTTGCCCTGGCCTTCTGCACGGCCGTCTCCTACCTGATCCAGGCCAGCCTGCTCAGGCGCGGCCGCCTCAACAGCTTCCTGCCCGCGCTCGACCGCACCGCTTCCGCCACCTTCCAGTTCGCCGCCACCGGTTTCATCGTCTTCACCCTCGGCCTGGGGATGGGCGTGATCTGGCTCTTCAGCGCACCAGGCGAGCTTATGAAAGTGCAGGACGCCAAGATCCTGGTGGCGCTGCCCACCTGGCTGCTGTTCGCCAGCTACCTCTACCTGCGGGGGGTCAGGGGCAGCCATAGCAGCCGTCTGAAGTGGCTCGTGATTGCCGGATTCATCCTCGCCCTAGCCAACCTGGTGGCAGTGCGGCACGGCTTTGTGCCCGAAGACCAGCAATCGACAGGTGTCGGATTTCTGGTGGCCAGACCGCCCGTCTGACCCTGTTCATTAGAGAGGCGGGCCAGCACCACGCCCGCTGGGACGTCGTACTTCCCTGACGAGAGCCCGGGTCCCCTACCCCCTAATGGATTTTCCGCTCCGGGCCGATAGGTCCAGTACCCCACGCCTTAGCCGGCGCCGACGGCGCCGCACCGGCCCAGTCCTACCTCCGAGGAGGTATCCCGATGCAACATTCCTGGGTAGTGGTGATACTGGCTGCTGTCCTCTCCCCCATCGCGCTGGGTGTCTTTGCCCTCTTCGCCGACCTGTGGCAGAAGCAGGCAGATCCTTCGCTAGCGAGGATAGCGCAGCAGGAGCTGGGTACCTGAGCCGGCAGAACGCAAAACCCCGGCCCACTGTGATGTGGACCGGGGTGCGCGAAACGCTGACCTCTTATTGGCTCAGGAACGGCCGCCCCGATCGTCCCGCCGGCCGCGGTAATCACCGCCACCGCGCGGCCGCATGGTGTCGCCGGGATCCCGGTCATAGGGCAGCAGGGCCAGGTAGCGGGCGCGCTTGATCGCGGCGCTGACCCGGTGCTGCTGCTTGCGAGTGGCCCCGGTACGGCGAGCTACTTCGATCTTGCCATTTGGCGTCAGGAAGCGACTCAGCACGTCGAGTCGCTTGTAGTCGATATCCTCGACTTTTAGCTTGGCCACGAACTCCCGGCGCTGGGAACGCGAGTTCGAAGAGAACTCGCGGCGCGGGGGGCGGCCTTCTGGCTTGGCTTCGGACATGTCTGCCTCGTCGATCTACCCTGCGTCATCGTCGGCAATTTGGGCGTTGCCGCCGGGCCGACCGCACAGGGACCAGAGTGGGCGCGTCTGCGAGAGGCTTTAAACTAACCGATCCCCTTTGATTCCGCCAGACCGACGCCGGAATCTTGCGACCGCCGGTTTTTTG
This sequence comes from uncultured Gemmatimonadaceae bacterium, assembly GCA_964456165.1. Taxonomy (GTDB): domain Bacteria; phylum Latescibacterota; class UBA2968; order UBA8231; family UBA8231; genus CAYWBJ01. The sequence continues at coordinate 8,481 of CAYWBJ010000089.1, forward strand.
CGCCCGGCGCGGCTGCGGCCTTACTTATCGCGTCATGCTCGAACCCGAATCACCGATGCTGTCGCTGCCCGAGGCGCAGGAGGAGGTGCTGCACAAGATCCGCCTCCTCGGTCCCGAGAAAGTGGCCCTGGTGCAGGCCCGCGGCCGGGTGCTGGCCGAGAACGTGGTCGCCGACCGCGACACCCCTCCGTACGACAACTCGGCGATGGACGGCTATGCCGTCCGCTTCGAGGATGTGCGCGAGGCCAGCCGCGACGCGCCGGCAGCACTGGAGATCATCGAGGAAATCGCCGCCGGCTCGATCGGCAGGAGGGCGCTCGGCCCGGGACAGGCCAGCCGCATCATGACCGGGGCGCCGTTGCCCGAGAGGGCCGACACCGTCGTTCCCATCGAAGACGCCCGCTCCACCAGCACCCGTGTCAAGATCCTGGTCGCGGGAGAGAAGGGCGACCACGTGCGTCCCCGCGGCGATGACATCGAGGCCGGCGCGGTGGTGCTTACGGCCGGCACGTGCTGCGACGTCGGGGAGATTGGCCTGCTGGCTGCCCTGCAGCGGAGCTCGATCGCGGTGCGCAAGCGGCCCACCGTGGCCATCCTGTCCACCGGCGACGAGCTGGTTGACATCGACGACCCGCTGCCGCCGGGCAAGATCGTCAACAGCAACTCCTACGCGCTGGCCGAGCTGTGCCACGCCCACGGCGCCGTGCCGCTGATCTATCCGATCATCCGCGACAGCAAGGCCGAGATCCGCCGGGCCATCGAGGATGTTTCTCATGCCGATTTCATCCTATCTTCGGGCGGCGTGTCTGTCGGCGATTACGATTTCGTCAAGGAGGTGCTCGAGGAGATGGATGCGCGCTTCCTCTTCTGGCGCGTCGCCATGAAGCCAGGCAAGCCCCTGCTGTTCTGCACGCTGGGAGACCGGCCCTACTTCGGGTTGCCGGGTAATCCGGTCTCGAGCATAATGTCGTTCCTGCAGTTCGTGCGACCGGCCATCCGCAAGGCGTCGGGCTTCCCGGCGGACGACCTCCTGCTGCCGCAGTCCGCGGGCGTAGCCGGCAACCGGATGGTCAACGGCGGCGACCGGCCCAACTACCTGCGCGCACACCTGGAGCTAGTCGACGGCCAGCTGCGGGCCACCACCCGACCTGGACAGGGCTCGCATATGCTTACCTCAATGCTGGGAGCCAACGGCGTCGTGCTGCTCGACGCGGGCCAGGTGATCGAGGAGGGCGACGCGGTCGAACTGCAGATCATCCCCCCATTCTACACCTGATCCGGGCCGGAGCAGGGCTGCCCCCGCTTCGATCCGCCCGGTTACCGCAGGCTTTGACCCGGCCTGACAACTGTAGATATTACTAAACGCTACCGACCGCAATCACCGGCACGCGACTGCCGCAAGAGGAGCTGGACACCATGTCTGAGATCTACCCTCCCCCCGATTTTTTCCGGGACCGCGCCCACGTCGGCAGCCTCGACGCGTATCGGGAGCTCTACGACCGGTCCATCGCTGACCCGGAGGCATTCTGGGCCGAGCAGGCCGGCCAGTTCCACTGGTTCAAGCCCTGGGACGCGGTGCGGGAATACAACTACGACATGAACCAGGGGCCGATCTCGATCAAATGGTTCATCGGCGGCAAGACCAACGTGACCTACAACTGTCTCGACCGCCATCTCGAGACGCGGGGCGACCAGATCGCCATCATCTGGGAGGGCAACGAGCCCGGAGAGGACGGTACCCTCACCTACCGGGAACTCCACGAGCAGGTTTGCAAGTGCGCCAACGTCCTCAAGTCACGCGGCGTCGGCAAGGGCGACCGGGTGTCGATCTACATGCCGATGATCCCGGAGCTGGCCGTCGCGATGCTGGCCTGCGCCCGCATCGGTGCCGTGCACAGCATCGTCTTCGGCGGCTTCTCCGGCGACGCGCTGGCCGACCGGATCATCGATTCCACCTGCCTGGTGGTGCTGACCACCGACGGCATGTTCCGCGGCGACAAGCCGATGGCCCGCAAGGCGGTGGCCGACGAGGCCATGGCTCAGGCAGACTCCCAGATGGACGGTCTGAAAGTGGAGACTTGCATCGTCGTCGAGCGCGTGGGCGAGGGAAAGGGAATCGACTGCGACATGCAGGAGGGGCGGGATCTGTGGTGGCACGAAGCCATGGCCGCAGCCAGCGCCGACTGTCCCTGCGAGGAGATGGATGCCGAAGACCCGCTCTTCATCCTCTACACTTCCGGCTCCACCGGGAAGCCGAAGGGGGTGCAGCACAACGTGGGCGGCTACATGGTCTACACCGGGGTGACCCACAGGTACGTCTTCGATTACCACGACGGCGACGTCTACTTCTGCGCCGCCGACATCGGCTGGGTCACCGGCCACTCCTACATCATCTACGGGCCGCTGGCCAACGGCGCTACCACCACGATGTTCGAGAGCACGCCCCTATATCCGGAGCCAGATCGCTACTGGAAGGTGATCGACAAGTGGAAGGTGAACCAGTTCTACACGGCACCGACCGCGATCCGCGCGTTGATCCGCGAGGGTGAGCAGTGGCCGGCCGGATGCGACCTCTCCTCCCTGCGCCTGCTCGGCACGGTGGGCGAGCCGATCAACCCGGAGGCCTGGCGGTGGTATCACAAGCACGTGGGGCATGAGAAATGCCCCATTGTCGACACCTGGTGGCAGACCGAGACCGGCGGCATCCTAATCACGCCGCTGCCCGGCGCCATCGACACCAAACCCGGGTCGGCCACTCTGCCATTCTTTGGCATCGAGCCGGTCCTCCTCGACGGCGAGAGCGGGAAGGAGCTGGAAGGCAACGACGTCAGCGGCGTGCTGGCGATGCGGGGCCCCTGGCCGGGACAGATGCGGACGGTCTACGGCGACCACAAGCGTTTCGAGGAGACCTACTTCCAGCAGTACAAGGGATACTACTTCACCGGCGACGGTTGCCGTCGCGACGAGGACGGCTACTACTGGATCACCGGCCGCGTCGACGACGTCATCAACGTCTCCGGCCACCGCATGGGCACGGCCGAGGTCGAGAGCGCACTGGTGCTGCACGCCAAGGTGGCCGAGGCGGCCGTGGTCGGCTTCCCCCACGAGATCAAGGGCCAGGGGATCTACGCCTACGTCACCCTTAACGCCGGCGAGGAGTACGCCGACGAACTGCGCGATCAGCTCAAGAAGCAGGTGCGCTCGGTCATCGGGCCGGTAGCCACCCCCGACGAGATCCACTGGGCACCGGCGCTGCCCAAGACCCGCTCCGGCAAGATCATGCGACGCATCCTGCGCAAGATCGCCACCGACGAGACCGATTCGATCGGCGATACCTCGACCCTGGCCGACCCGGCCGTGGTAGACGACCTGATCGCCAACAGGCCCTGAGGAACCGGGAGCAGCGCCCTATTCCGCCGGAGCGCCCGCCGCGATCCAATCGCGTATCATGGCGATCTCATCCGCGCTCAGCGTCGCGCCGACCGGGGGCATCTGGCTGCCAGCGCTCGAGCCGCTGACCGTGATATAAAGCAGCGAGGCATCCGGGTCACCCGGCGCCACCCGCTTGATGTCCACGTCGCGGACGGAATCGACGCCGATGATGTTGGCGGCGATGACGGCGGCGGACAGATTCATGTCGCCTGACGGCGAGACCCCGGCGTGACAGCTGACGCAGTTGGGGGTGAAGATGTCGGCACTCAGCCGGGCCAGGGTGATCGCCGGCTCGTCAGCGCCGTTGTCCCCACCGTCTCCCTCGGCGCCGTGGGTGTCCCCATTGCCGTCATTGTCGGCCAGCGGGACACCGTCCGGTCCCAGCGTCGAGCCGTCACCGCCGCAGCCGAAGGCGAACATCGCCACCACCAGCCCGGCGAGCAAGAATCCCTTTCGGCTTATCATATCAGACTCCCGTGTCAATTGTCGGCCATAATAACGACCCGGTTCGGGCGGGTCAATCAGCGGGCGCGGCCAGCAGCGACCGGCGCGGCGGATCGTGTTCCGACTGAAGACCGTCCCTATATTGTAGCGCTGACGCCAATCCGCGGACCCGACGAATGCACCTGAGCTGGATCGACCTTAAAATCGTCCTGATCTACGTCGGTACCACCAGTCAGATCCGACGCCGGGTGTCCGGGGGTCGGGACGAGTCAGGAGAGGAGCCGACGAGCGCCGATGGGTAAAGAGCGAATCTTGATCGAGGAGCAGAAGCGGGAGCTGGCGGCCTTGGAGGCCGAGTTGGCTGCCGGCGGCCTGACTGCCGAGCGCCTGCGCGCCGGCGCCACCCGCCTGGCCGCCGGAACCGGCCGGGTCATACAGGACCTGCTCTACCTGCAGACTAACCGGTCGAGCCCGGCATCCCAGGTGATCGGCATGCTGCTAATCGAGGATGGGGTGACTTCAGAAGGAGGACTGGACGCGGATCAGTGGCCGTATCAGACCGTGCTCGAGGCCATGCGGGATGGCTGGCGGGTGGTCTCCTTTCCCAACATGGCCCTTGTTGCCCTCAACCACGACGACGTGCACGGCCTGGAGTTCGAATTCATCCTGGAACGCTGGAGGTAGCTGGTGCGACCATCCAAGGCCAAGACCTACGATTGCCCACCCACGCTCACCGACCTCGAGGTTCTCGAGTTCTGCAGGAGTGGCTACCTGATGTGCGAGGCAGTTGTGGAGGAGGAGGTGAACCAGCGCACGGTCGAATTTCTCGATGCGGACACCCATTACGAGCCCAGCGCCATCCTCGCCGAGGACTGGTTCGTCGAGACGGTGCTGATGAATCCGGTGGCCGCCGGCGCTGTGCGCTCGCTGCTCGGGTCCGGCTTTCACCTGCCGGTGCTCATGAGCAACCACCGCGTCCAGTGCCCCATCGCCGATACCGGCGGCTGGCACGTGGATGGCAACTACGACTTCAAGCTCGAGCTCAACTACCTGCAGGTGTTCTATTATCCCCAGGACACCCCCGTCGAGATGGGTCCGACCCAAGTGCTGCCCGGCTCCCACCTTATCCACAACAAGTCCCGCTTCATGTCCCACTACGGCGGCCTGCGGGGCCAGGTCCCCAGCACGGCGCCGGCCGGATCGATCTTCATCACCGCCTACCACATCTGGCACCGCCGTGGGCCTTCCACCGCAACCGGCCTGCGCAACATGCTCAAGTACTTCTACTGGCGGACATCGCCGCCGCGGCGGGACTGGGTCGTCGATGCGGACCTGGACTTTGCCACCCTCGACTACAGCACGCCGGGCAATGGACTGTTGGAGCAGTTCCGCGGCGACATCAAGGTCGCCGAGCTGTTTCTGTGGTTGTGCGGGCAGCGAGAATCCTTCCAGAACCTGGGGGGCCAGAGCTGGCCATTGCCGGGTAACCGAACGGACAGGCCCTACGGATTCCCGGCCGAGCTGAACAGGGGCTGAGCGGGGCTCGCCGCCGCCCGGCTCAAGCCAGGGCCTCAACCTTGAGCTCAGCGTGGGTGCAGGAGGACGCGGCAGGCCGGTGCAACGCCAACCGGTGAGGAAACTGCTGGTCTCGCCCATTCCCCACTGAGCGTGGGTTCAGCGTCGGAATTCTTCCCGTCCGCTGATACCCTGCCCTTGGACAATGGTATAGACCGCGCCGGCCGCCAGGTCGGTCAGTAGCTCGGTGCTGCCGTCACTCCAGCGGATCGCCAGGGTGTCGGCCCGGTCGCTGCCGCCCAAGCCAAAACGGAGCACGGTACTGCTGTGGCTCAGGTACGACGAGCCCGTGCGGACCGTGGCCTCCTGCCGCTTATCGCCGGCCACTGCGGTGACGCGCGTCCCCAGCGCGTCCAGGTTGGGCGCCCTACCCCGCAGCTTCAGGGCCAGTGATCGGCCAGTGGGACCGTCGTTGCGGAGCAGGTAGGCCCGTCCGCCGTTGGTCGTCACCAGGACGTCCTCGTCGCCGTCCCGGTCAATGTCTCCGAGTGCCAGGCCGCGGGCGACCAGCGGACGTTCGAACAGGCCCCCAGTCTTGGCCGAAACGTCGAGCATCCGTCCCGAGCCGTCGTTCCAGAACAGCTGCGGGCGTTGGGCGTAATGGATCTCCTTCTGAACCTCGTTGATCTCCGGCTCGATATGGCCGTTGACCAGGATCAGGTCCTGGAAGCCGTCTAGGTCGTAGTCGAAGAAGCGCAGCCCAAAGGTTAGCGTTGGCAGGGTCGCCTGCACCAGCCGGCTGCGGCCGGCGACATCGAGAAAGACCTGCCCTTCCTGGCGGTAGAGCGACATCGCCTCGCGGCTGAAGTTGCCGATGCCGATCGCCTGCAGGCCGTCGTTGGCCAGTGAGGCGGTGTCGACCCCCATGCCGGCACGAGCCCGCCCGCCGTCGTCGTAGCCGATCCCGGCGGCGAGTCCGATCTCCTCGAAGCGCCCGTCGCCCAGGTTGTGCAGCAAGAAGTTGGGTTGCGTATCGTTCGTGATGATGTTGTCGACGGCACCGTCTCGGTCGAAGGCGGCGGCGGCGATGCGCTGCGACTTGGCGTGTGGCTACAGCATCCCGGCCGCTGCGGGGTCCTCGACGAAGGAGCCG
>CAYWBJ010000090.1:0-4071 GCA_964456165.1 uncultured Gemmatimonadaceae bacterium
TGGCCGAGTGATACTTAGCCGCGCCGGCGGTGTTCACCTAGCTGGTCGAACGAGACGTGCATGAACTCCAGGAAATCGGGATGGAGGGTGAATCCGGCGCCGCGGCAGACAAACCCGTGCTCGACCAGGTGCTCAAGCAGCAGGTCGAGGTAGGTTGCCGACTTGCGAGTGGCCAGGTTGATCTGCGGGCAGCGGCATTGCCGCTGGTAGAGCTCCTCCCAGCTGAACGAGCGACCGATTTCTGGCTGCAAGTGCTGGTCGAAGAACAGGAACAGGCCGCCAACATGCGCCGCCGGTAGGTGGCGCACCACATCTCCCTGCAACACCCATAGGCTGCCGAAGCGGCGGCTGGCGCGTTCGTAGTCGTCAAGGCTCACGTAGCGGCTGCGCCGCGCCTGGAAGAGTTTCGGCTCGACGTACTCCGGAGTCTCGTCGACATAGGTCTGCAGGTAGACCTCTACGGCGTGGTCTGGCGTGGGACCCGTATAACAGAAGGTAACCTCGGGACGATCGCAGCCGGTTCGGTCGGGCCGCAGCCAGAACGAGTGGTTCTCGTAGCGCCCCACCTGCTCTTGAAGGTGGCGCTGGATCAGCTCGACTCGGTCGCGATGGTCGCTGTGATAGAGGCCGTCCTCCCGCAGGTATTGCACCAGGATCTGGTAGCGCCGGCAGTAGCCCAGCTCTAGCAGGTGCCTGCTGTGCAACAGGAAGTTGCAGCCCTCTGGGTCAAAGACGTCGGAGAAGGCCTGCTGCACTTGCGAGCGCTCTTCAATCTTGCCCTCGGCCTGACGGAATCCGACCAAGATGCGGTCGATGGGGCCGGAAGCTACCTTGCTCTCCTGAGCCTCTTGGAATAGTTGGAAGGCGTCTGTTACCAGACTGTTGGGGCCGGTCCTGCGCACCAGGCTTAGTCGGCCAACCTCGACACGGGTGGCGGTGCCGATACCGTGAATGTCCGAATGCAGTCTGGCGCGCCCTCCGTAGCGGCCTAGCAGCCAGGTGCGATCGTCGTGCCGTCGAGCCAGCGAAGCAAAGCGGCTGCGCGTGCCGGACGAAAAGCGGAAATCCGCGGAGGCTTCATAGTGGGCTGTGAGATCGAATAAGGTCGGCATTGCAGCAATCTCCTCAGGCGGTTTGCGCCAGTAGTAGCTCCACCTCTTCCCGCATCGCTTCTTCCCGCCGTTTCGCCCACTCTGGGTCGTAGAGCTCTCGGTACATGCCGTCGGCGTCGATGAGCTCGTCGTGGGTGCCGACTTGCATCACCGTACCCTCTTTGAGGACGATGATACGGTCAGCGTTCTGGATCGTCGACAGTCTGTGGGCGATTACGAAGGTGGTACGGTTCTGCATGAGGTGGTTCAGCGCCTCCTGCACCTTCGACTCGGATACCGAATCTAGCGAGGAGGTGGCTTCGTCCAAGATGAGGATACGGGGATTGCGCACCAGGGCTCGGGCGATTGCCAGGCGCTGGCGCTGGCCGCCGGAGAGCCGGGTGCCGGCAGTACCAATAGGAGATCGGTAACCCAGGGGTAGGGCTATGATGAATTCGTGGGCGCAGGCCTGGCGGGCCGCCTCTTCGACCTCCTGCATCGTAGCATCCGGCTTGCCGTAGCGGATGTTGTCGGCGATAGAGCCGCGGAACAGGTGAGTCTCCTGCAGCACCATGCTCATCTGGTCTCGCAGGGTAGTCTGGGTGTACTCCTGGATGTCGCGCCCGTCGATGAGGATGGCGCCGGCGGTGCGGTCGTAGAACCGGGCGATCAGGTTGGCAACCGTAGTCTTACCGGAGCCGCTGGGTCCGACAAGGGCCACCACATCACCAGGGCGGGCGCTGAAGCTGACGTCACGCAGCACCTGGTCGCCCTGCTCGTAGGCGAAGCAGACGTCGCGAAATTTCACCTCGCCACGGATCACCGCGGTAAAGCCGCTGCTCTGGTCCTTGACTTCCGGGTCCATGTCGAGGATCTCAAAGACACGTCGGATGCCGACTTTGGCCGGCAGGATCTGCTGCACCACCCCGATCAGCTCGGAGACTGGGGCGTACAACATGCCAACCCAGCTGAGGTAGAGGATGTATTCCTGCAGTTCCATGTTGCCGCCTATCACGGCGTTGCCACAGACTAGCATGACCAGGACCTGGCCGATGTAACTCACGTTTCCGGTAATGTTACTCCAGATCGAGGAAAGGTTACCAGAGTGGAGCTCGATGTCGAACTTCTCGCGCAACTGGCTGACCATGGTGCGGCCCTCGCGGCGTTCGCCCGAGTGCGACTTGACCATCTTTATGGCCCCGAGGACCTCACTGATCTTGCCGTAGATTTGTGACATCTTTTCCGACGACTGCCAGTGCACGTGGCTGAGGCGAGCATTGAAAAAAAACACGCCGAGGAAGTGCAGCGGCAGGATCGCCACTGCCATGCCGGCCACTACCGGACTGTGATAGAACAGTACCCCTACCAGCGCCAGGGCTTTGACGCTGGAGACAACGGTGTTGAGCGCGGTGCCGGTAATTAGGGAGGTGACTGAGTTGGCGTCGTTCATCATTCGGGAAATGATCTCGCCGGAGCTGCGGGATTCGTAGAAGCTCAGGGAAAGGCGCTGAAGGTGGTCGTACATGCGGCGGCGCAGGTCGAAGATCAGGCGGCCGCCGAGCACGCGCACCTGAAAGGAGTACAGGTAGCTGAAGAGGCTGCTGGAAACGTGCAGTACCAGGAGTGTGGTTACACAGCGGAGAAAGAGGTCGCCATCCTTTTGGACGAGTGCCGGGTCGATCAGCCGGGCTGCCCAGACCGGCATGTAGAGTCCGATTGCGGTCAATAGCAGCAGGGTCGCGAGAGCGATGCTCAGCCGCCAGCGCAGCGGTCTGATTATGTCGTATACACGGTACCAGAGAGATTGGCGCATCCGTTCGACCTCGGTGCCGGGCGTGGTGACGTACTGGAGTCACCGAAAATTGCGCGATTGGTACCCGGAACACCCATTCCGGGAGGGAAGAAGCCAACCAAATAGCGCTGTCCGGCCTATTTACCCCAATACTATTTGCTGTGGATACAGATCAGGGGGTTGAGACCGACGCCGATCTCCGTGGTCAGCGGGATTTCCTTCATCGGGGCGGATGAAGGTCTACTGATGAAGGTCTACTGGGGAGCATCCCGGTCTCACTTTCAATGTACCAGGGAAGGATTCAGGAGGCAAGCGGAAAATTAGCGCAAATCCTATAGTCTGTGAGAGTTAGGCGAAAATTACTAACTTCGGAGGTTTTTGAGACGGCGGGCGGACCAAGGGCAAATCAAGCCGGTTGGGATCATGCGTAGTCGTCTCGACTGAAACAGACTCTTGCGCAACAGGCAGAAATAGGCAATAAGTCCTTAGCCATAAAAGAGATTCACAGCGATCGCGACATGTGCTTCGCCTGAACAGTGGCGTCACTGTGGTAGCACCTCGTTTTCCCGGATCCGACCCTCGTCGCGGCTGATCAGGGCCCGTGCCCCGGGCAAACCAGGACTGCAGCGAGTATCGTGAATGGCAGCCACAGTACCATCGATTTGCGCCGCTGGATACCCGAAGGTCTGGACGTATGCGGTGGACAGCATGGGTGACGGCATCCAGGATAGCCCGTGCTCCTCCGATTCTATGGACGAATTGATTCTTGAAACCCTGTGGAGTTTGTCCGAAGCGGCGAGCGCTGATAACGGAGTGATGCGGAATTGCCGGCGTACCACACGATCTTTATATATTCCAATCTAGGATGCAGGATCCTTGCCAGCACTGAATCATATCTATCAGTAAGGAAGCTTAAATGTCTATAGGAAGCGTACGAATTTTTGCAGGTGTCTCGTTGACTGGGTTGAGTTTAATGCTCGCAGATGTAGCCGCGAGTCCCTACGAAGCCAATCCGGATTGTGATGAGTTCGCGCCGATCTGCGACAGCCCACAGCCAGTGCCCTGGCCACACCAGGAACTCTGGACTGCCACTGAAAATAAGGCGGAAGGTGCAGTTCGCGTGCTAGAAGGGACCTACTCAGATTTCCAGGCCTGGAACGAGGCAAATACCTCTTTCGACAATTCGCC
>CAYWBJ010000091.1:0-1584 GCA_964456165.1 uncultured Gemmatimonadaceae bacterium
CGCTGAACGTCAGCATTGTACCGGGCGGCCTGGGCCAGCGCGTCGGCGGCGACGATGAAGCTATCGATGAGTACATCGATGGGGGTTTCGGTATCGGTCTCTACGTCGTAGGAGTTCGAGGGCTGGAAGGCGGTAGCGTGCCGGGTGCCGTCTTTGTCGCGGCCGGTGTGGGTGGGCTGGATATGCGGGGTGACCGAGAGGTACATGATCATCGGCTCGTCGCTGGTGACGCGGACCTGGTGGAGCTCGTCGGCGAGGGCGAGGCAGAGCTGTCCCGGGTGGAGTTCTTGCTCGTCGCCCTCGATATAGAAGATGCAACTGCCCTGGAGGATGAGGAAGATCTCGTGGCCGAGGTCGTGGCTGTGCATACCGGCGACCTGGCCGGGCTCCATGCACAGGAAGCGCGAGCGGATGTGGGGAGTGACGAGGAGGTTTTTTATGTGCTCCTCGTTGCGGAAGTCGAAGATTTGGAAGGCCATGGGGTGGTGCTCCTTGCGTTGGTTGGTCTATGAGCGGTTGACGGTACGCAATGGGATATGCCTTTCAACCGTCGGTGAGGGCGTCTCTTATTCGTTTGGCCAGCATTTCCTCGTCGCCGTCGTGGACGGTGTGCATGTGGAACCGGAGAACCCCAGTGCCAGGATCGAGCCAGACCGAGGGGTCGCCGCCGCGCAGGATTTCGTCGATTTCGGCGGCGGTTTTGCCGAGGGCCTCTTCGTCGAGGGTCAGGGTGAGGGTGGATGAATGCGCGTCGGATACCGTTACAAAGGGTATTTCGCCCAAATGACCGCGCAGGGCAGCGGCTCGGGCGACGTCGCCCTGGATGCGGGCATCGTGGTCCATTTCGAGCCAGCGGCGCAGGGCGGCGACCACGCCGGCGACTTCCTGACGATCGATCTTCAGCGGGCGGCCAATGCCCTGAAGATGGCGAGTTTCAAAGCAGGCGAAGCTGTGCAGCAGGGCGGCTTCGACGAGGTCGGCGCGGCCGCAGAGGACGCCCGAGGAGTTGGGGGCGCCGAAGTACTTGGCACCGTAGCCGACCAGGTCCGCGCCCATGGCGGTGTACTTTCGGAAGCCGTCGAGGGGGTAGACGTGAAAGGCAGCATCGACGAAGACGGGAATGTCGCGGGCGTGCGCTATCTCGATTATCTCGGGCAGGTTGAGGATATCGACGTCGATATCGATGGCCGGGTAGAGCACCATCGCGGTTTGCTCGTCGAGGGCGGCGGCGAATTCGTCGGCACTGGTGCCGGTTGCGGAACCGGGCTCGACGAAGGTGGTGCCGGGTTGGCGCACGACGCGGGCGTAGGTGTAGAATTGGGTCCGGGCGGCATCGCGGTAGCGCTGGGCCCGCTGGATGATCACCTTGTTCTTGAGGCCAGCGGTATCGGGCAGGCGGGCCATTTTATCGGCGTCGGCACCGGTGATGCAGGCGGCGGTGCCCAGGTACATGGCGGCGGCGCAACCGGGGGTGATCAGCGCGGCCTCGGCGTCGATGAGGTCGGCGACTACGCGGCCGGAGCCGCGCAGCAGCTCTTCCATATCGACGTAGTAGCGGCCAGCCAGCTCCATGGCGGCGGTGAC
>CAYWBJ010000092.1:0-13019 GCA_964456165.1 uncultured Gemmatimonadaceae bacterium
CCCCGGCGGCGACGCACCACCACCCAGGCCAACGAAACTACGGCGACAGCCTTGGCCTGAGTCATGACCTGCTCGCCAAGTCCACGGGCGAGAGCGGCCACGAGGGCCGCGGCCACAACCTGACGCACTACTCAAGAGATAGGCTGCCGCAATCACTCAGAAGACCGCATGTCAGCGGGCCAGCTCCCGCCAGCCGCACCGGCGCCCCGGAATTGCGGGCAGACAAAGTTCCGCTGGCACCGGACCGGCCGGCAGCGTGACGACGATCGACTTCGACAGCAGGCCGCCGGCGAATGGGACAAGGGCCAGCAGGTAATGCCGGCTGAGGAGCCCCTTTCCCGACTGCCGCCAGCAAAGGTAGAGCGTGGAGAGCGGCGTGGTAGCACCGTGTTGCCAGGGACTCCGGGCGGCTGCTGATGTAGGTGACTACCTCGGTATTGACCGGGTGAAGGGCAAACACGGCCCTGCGCCCAGCGTCCCGCCAACCGTGCCCCCCGCCGTTCGGCCGATGGCGAAGACCAGCACCACCAGACGGATGCCCAGGTTGAAGAGCTGGCACCCTCGCACCTGATATCCGCTGACAGCCAAGTTCAGGGCGCAGCCGGTCAGCAGTAGTGGCCGGTACATCGCCCGGTCCTCCCAGACCGAGAACATGCCCGAATCGTGGAAAAAGGCGGGAATGTTGGCGAGCGACCGCAGGTGGGCGTTCTCGACGATCGAGTGGGCGTCGTCGTAGTGGAAGGAATTGTCCAGCGAACCGCTGTAAACCGCGGCGGGGAGGAGCAGAAACAGCAGCAGCCCGCCAGAACGGCTGCGCGCACGGTGTCTACGGCGCCCCCGATGTCAAGGGGCAGCAAAACGGGCACCCCTTCACGGGGTGCCCATTCGCGAGGCATGCATGGCTGTGGAGGTCAGCGCCCACCGGCGATCGCCGGCACAATTGAGACGCTGTCTCCGTCCTTCAAAAGGGTCTCCGCGCCGTCGAGAAAGCGGATGTCTTCGTCGTTAACGTAGACGTTGACGTAACGCCTGATCTCGCCGGCCTCGTCGACGAGCTTGTCCCTGATCCCGGCGTGCGCCGCTTCGAGACCGTCGACTAACTCCTGGACGGTCGCTGCTTCGACACTGACCTCGGCCTGATTGCCGGTCAGCTTCCTGAGAGGTGTCGGCACCTGCACGGTGATTGGCATTGATTTCTCCTTTTCTTCAGTTGCCTTGAGTAGCCGAGCGGCGGTGACAGCACTGCCACCCGACCCCGTCAGCGGGCTATTTCGTCCAGTTTCTTGTGCGCCGCGTCGGCGAGCTCGCGATCGCCGGCCAGCCTGACGACCCGTCGGTAGGCCTGCGCCGCGGCGCCGGTGTCACCAGCTCGCAGGTGTAGATTGCCCAGGTTGTACCAGGCAACCACGTGACCAGGGTCGATGCGGATCGCCTGCAGGTAGGCGACTTCGGCTTCGCGCGAGCGCTCGAGCGAAACCAAGGCGACACCGCGACCGATGAGATGGTCAACGTCTGGCGCCACCGCCGCGGCCAGCGCCTCGTCGTACAGCGCCAGTGCCCGCTGCGGGTCGCCCCGGTGCACCTGGGCGATGTGAGCCAGATAGCCCTGAGCTTTGCCGCCGGTATCCCCATACTCGAGCGCAGCCAAGTAATGCTCCTCCGCCCGATTCCACCTGCCCTGCTGCATCAGTAGCCGGGCCAGGTTCAGCCGCGCCGGACCGACGTCGGGAGAAACCGCCAGCAGCGCGGCAAAATGCTCTTCGGCGGCGTCGAGCCGCCCCTGGTTCAGGTACAGCAGCCCGAGATTGTTCCGCACCCCCGGATGCTGCGGCCTGATCTCCAGCGCCCGCAGGTAGACCTGCTCGGCGGCCGCCGTAAGGCCAGTTGGAACCGACGGCTCACTCACCTTCGCCGCCGCCACCAGCGCATCGCCGTAACGCAACTGAGACTTGACCATCAGCGGTCCCCTGGCGGCGGCATCGCGCCAGAGGCTAAGCTCATCGCGCCAGACCGCGGTTCGTTCCAGGCTCAGGACGACGAGGAGAAGAAAATAGGCTACGGTCAGCGTTGTGGCCACTGTCCCCCTGGCGAAGCGGCAGAGGCAGATGGCGGCGAGGACGAAGAACGCCGGGGCTGCCAGATAGAGCCGGTGATCGTTGACCAGCACGATGAGGGGCACCAGGGCGGTGGGCGCCAGTATCAAGGACCACCAGCCGGCGATCCAGCCCAAACCAGCCCGGCGGATTTGAACCACCACCCACGCGATTGAGACCAGGAAGAGAAATGCGGGCACGTTGGGCGGGTCGATCCAGGTGCGCGCCGCAAAGAACTGGTGATCGACACTCAGGTGCACGGGCATGGCCAGCTGCAGGATGTAGTAGATCCATGCCTTGACCTGGGTCCAGATCTGCAGATCCAGAGACCGCACCGGCGCCATCAAGGCCTTGCCCACGATGGCACGACTCACCAGCAGGTAGAGAAGGCCGATCGCGGCGGCGGGGAGATAGAGCCAGACCCTGCAGCGCCAGGCCATACCGAACGCGACCCGATCGATCAGAGCAAAGGCACCTGGAATCACGATGGCCACCGACTTGGAGGCCAGCGCCAGCCCAGCACCCCCCAGCGCCAGACAGTACCACAGCCACCTGCCGGTAACCCCGAAACGCACCCAGGCGATGCAGGAGGCCAGAAAGAAGCCGGCCATGAGCATCTCGGAGCGACTGCTCACGTAGTTCGCTGCCTCTGAGTTTATCGGGTGGATTGCGAACAGGCAGGCAGCGCTGAAGGCGACAGTCGTCGGCGTCAGGGCACGCAGCAGCGCATAGACCAGGATGCCGTTGATCCCGTGCAGCAGCACGTTGAACAGGTGATAGCCGCGGGGGTTCAGGTCGTCGACGGCGTGGTTGACGGCATAACTCGCCAGCAGCAGCGGACGGTACATGGGATTGTGTCCGTGGGTGGAGAACTGCGACGGATCGAGGAAGAACCGCCCGACGTTCGCCAGGGTCCGTATATGCGGGTTCTCGACGATCGAGTGGAAGTCGTCGTAGTGAAAACGGTGGCCGACGGCCTCGATGTAAATACCGCTGCCGCAGACGAAGAGAATGACGGCGTGCGTGAGGGTCCGGCTCAAGGGGCCCCGCTCAGACCTTCACGTCCAGCTCCACCTCCACGAAATCCCGCACCTCCTGGTCCCATCCGAAGGCCTTGTGGGACCGCACCTCGCCCGCGACAACCGAGACCACTAGATAGACAGCATCCGGGTAGATCGGTTCGTCCCAGACAACGGCCCGTTCCTTGTCCTCCTGGGAGAAGTAGGCTTCGCAGTCGATGTGCGAGTGGTAGACGCTCGCCACCCCACCACCACTTTTCTCGGCAGGCGCGACGATGTCGTAGAGCTGCTGCGGGTCGATGTAGTAGGCGATCCGGGCATCGCGCGGGAACTTGACCGGATCTTCGCGGTGCAGCCGGTCCTGGATATTCTCGCAGCGATGCACGGCATGACTGCCGGCGGCATCGGCGATTATCAGGCCACAGCATTCGGCCGGGTACTCGGCCACTGCCTGCTCGTTGATCGTCTTCAGGTCGCGTTCGTCAATCCGCATCGGCTAGCTGTCCCTCGGCTAATGTATCCCGCAGCGCCATCCGCCACATCGGGCTGCTCATGTATTTATCACCCCCATCGCAGAACACGCAGACGACGACCCCTTCGTCGAGTTGGCGGGCGACCTCCATCGCCCCCCAGTAGGCGGCGCCCGACGACTGGCCCACCAGCACCCCGATCTCCCGCGGCAGGCGCAAGGTGATATCGTAGGCGACGTCGGGCTCGACGGGGAGCTTGGCGTCCAGGAAACCCTCGTCGTAAATCGCGGGGACGATGGAGCTCTCCATATGCTTGAGTCCTTCGATCCCGTGGAACGGATCGGACGGCTCGATCGCGATGACCTGAACTCGGGGAGCGAAGCGCTTGAGTCCGCGCCCCGTTCCCATCACCGTACCGCTGGTCCCGATGGTGGCGACGAAGTGGGTTACCCGCCCCTTGGTCTGAGCCCAGATTTCCGGTGCCGTGGTGTCGTGGTGAGCTAGCCAGTTGGAGGGGTTGTTGTACTGATCCGGCTTGAAGTAGAGGTCCGGATCAGCCTCGTAGATGCGGCGGGCCTCGAGTATCGCCCCGTCCGAGAGCTCCCCCGGGTCGGTGAGTATCACTTCGGCGCCGTAGGCCGCCAACACCTTCTTGCGCTCTTCGCTGACGTTGGCCGGCATTGCCAACCGCACCCGGTAACCTTTGGCGGCACCGATCATGGCGTAGGCAATACCGGTGTTGCCCGAGGTCGAATCGAGGATGACCTTTCCCGGCTGCAGCAAGCCGTCCCGCTCACCGTCCTCGATCATGCGCCGGGCCGGACGATCCTTGACCGAGCCACCCGGGTTGAAAAATTCGAGCTTGGCGTAAACCTCGACGTGTCTGGGGATTTCCGGGTCGTGCAGTCGCAGCAGGGGAGTGTCGCCGATGTCCTCGACAACCGAGGTCCGCCAGCGTCGTTCGGACAATTCCCGCCTCCGATGGTCCAGCATCGCGGTGCTTGGCCAATATATCCGAGGGCGAAAAAAGTGTCAACGCGGGACCGCCACGCGCCGGTCCTGACTCCTTGACAGTGCATGGGCCACCTCATAGTTTCAGATGCTTCGGCAGAATTTTCCCTAACGATATAAATCCTCAAATAGATACGGCATGGCTGAGCAGACGGAATCGCAGGGGGATTGGGCCCGAACCCACGACTGCGGCACACTCGAATCGGGTCAGATCGGCGAGCGCGTGGTCCTCATGGGCTGGGTCGGCAGGCGGCGCGACCACGGAGGGGTGATCTTCATCGACCTGCGCGACCGCTACGGCGTGACGCAGGCCGTGTTCAATCCCCAGCACGATGCTGCAGCCCACGCCAAGGCCGACCAGCTCCGCAGCGAGTTTGTCATCGCCGTCGAGGGCGTGGTCGAATCGCGCCCCGAGGGCATGCTCAATCCCCGGCTTAAAACCGGGTCTATCGAGGTCAACTGCCACGACCTGCGCATCCTCAACGCCTCCACGCCACCCCCTTTTCTGATCGAAGACGACCTGGAGGTGGGCGAGGAGACCCGTCTGCGGTACCGATATCTTGACCTACGGCGCGCGGCGATGCAGAGCAATCTCATGCTGCGGCACCGGGCCTACCAGCAGACGCGTTCGCACATGGACAGCCTCGGGTTCATCGAAGTCGAGACGCCTTTCCTCACCAAGAGCACGCCGGAGGGGGCCCGCGACTACCTCGTCCCCAGCCGGGTCAATCCCGGCAGCTTCTTCGCCCTGCCACAGTCGCCCCAGACCTATAAGCAGTTGCTCATGGTCGCCGGTTTCGACCGTTACTTCCAGATCGTCAAGTGCTTCCGCGACGAGGATTTACGTGCCGACAGGCAACCTGAGTTCACGCAGATAGACATCGAGATGTCGTTCGTGCGGGAGCGCGACGTCATGGACGTGGCCGAAGGACTCACGCGCGACCTGTTCCGGGAACTGATCGGCGTCGACCTCGACGAACCCTTTCCCATCCTCTCCTACGGCGAGGCGATGGAGCGCTACGGCTCCGACAAACCCGACCTGCGCTTCGGACTCGAAATGCGCGATGTGGCTGACGCGGCAGCAGCATCCGAGTTTAAGGTCTTTCAGTCAGTACTCGCCGGAGGCGGTCAAGTAAAGGGAATCAACCTTAAGGGACACAGCAAGTTAGCCCGCAGTAAAATCGATGATCTCATCGCCTACGCCCAGGGGCTCGGCGCTAAAGGCCTGAGCTGGATCAAACACACCGACGCCGGTCTCGAGTCCTCGATAGTCAAGTTCTTCCCCGAGGAATCGAGGGAACTGCTGATCGCCGGCATGCAGTCGGAACCGGGCGATCTCCTACTCTTCATCGCCGACCAGTCCGACGCGGTCGCCCGCATCCTGGGAACCATCCGACTCGAGTTGGCCCGCCGCTTCGAGCTGATCCCGGTGGGCAGTTACGCCCCCCTCTGGATCACCGAGTTCCCCCTGCTCGAGTACGATCCCACCGCGAGGCGTTACGCCGCCCTCCACCATCCCTTCACCAGTCCGGTAGACGAGGATATTGACGTTCTCGGGACCGATCCGGGGAGGGTCCGGGCCCGGGCCTACGACCTGGTACTGAACGGCACCGAGGTAGCCGGCGGCAGCATCCGTATTTCGCACCGCTCGGTGCAGAGCCGCATGTTCGATCTGCTTGCCATGACCCCGGAGGAAGCGGATCAGAAGTTCGGTTTTCTGCTGGAGGCGCTCGAATACGGCACGCCACCTCACGGCGGCATCGCCTTCGGCTTCGACCGCCTGGTGGCAATACTGACTGGGGAGGAGTCAATCCGAGACGTCATCGCCTTCCCGAAGACCAACAAGGCAGTCGGCCTAATGGAGAGTAGCCCCACCGAGGTCGAGCACGCCCAACTGCTCGAACTGGGAATCCAGGTACTCTCATAGCGACCGCACCGGAGCCCCTTGCCGGCAACAACCGAGTCGTGCGTAACTCTCTGTAACGAAACTCGTTTTATCTTGACATGACCAAGGGTCGGCATTAACTTGTTGGCGCAACTTGTCCCAACCTCATGTTTTGCCTTTTATACCCTTACTTTTACTTTTCTTTTCCTGAACTATTCAACCTCGTTTAGGGAGGTGAACTCGTTCCCATGAGTGTAATCAGCTGCCGTTTCGGAACCGTCAGGCGCACCCTCGGGGCGGTGGCGGTGACAGCGCTGGCTCTGTCTCTCTTTGCCGGCTGCGCCGGAGGTCCATCGGAAGAGGAGTTGAGCGTTCTGGAGCAGAAGCGCCAGGCCATGGAAGCCGCCCAGCAGCAGGTGGGCGACAAGCAGGCGGAGAAGGCGCGCCTGGAGCGCAATGTGGCCGAGAAGCAGGCGACCAAGAAGGCCCTCGGAGAGAAGAAGGCGGCCACCGATGCCGCCCTCGCGGGCATGGAGTAACGTTCGATCGCCACCAAGTCGAAATATTGACGCGAAAGGTCTCGACCAGATGATACGTAAGGGAACTCTGAGTATCCTGTTAGCGGTCCTGATGATCGGGCTCGCCTCCTCTGCGTTCGCGGAGGAAAAAATGACGCGTGAGGAGTACGTGGCGAAGCTGGCCGAGTACACGCAGGGCGAGGAGCAGGCCAACGCCCAGCTCGCCGAGCTCAATGCGCAGATCGCCGCGCTCCAGAGCCAGCTAAGTGGCCTCGACGCCGACATCACCGCCCTCGACCAGGCTATCCTGAGCTCCGTCGGCGCATCCGCGGCCGCCGTCGCCGGCTTCGGCAAGGAGCTCGAGGGCATACTCAGCCAGCTCGAGGGCCTGATGTCGCTGGCTCCCGAAGAGCTCTACATGCACCACCGCATTGAACTAGGTGACATCGCCGCCCAGGTCGCCGAGTTCAAGGCAAACAAGATTTCGGCATTGCCCGAGATGGCGGCCAAGCTCTCCCGTATCAACGACATGCTGAACCAGTTGCAGTCGCGCGGCATTCGCGATCTCAAGCAGTTCGACTACACCGTGATTAAGGGCGATCACCTTTGGGGCATCGCCGACAGAGAAACCATTTACAACGATCCCTACATGTGGCCCCGCATCTACAGGGCCAACAGCGATCAGGTTTCCGATCCCGATCTGATCTATCCCGATCAGGTGCTGGCCATCCCCGTCGCCGTCGGTTCCAACCAGTACCTCGTGCAGGGGGGCGATTTCCTGTTCAAGATCGCCCAGACCGTCTACGGCGATCCGACCAAATGGCATAAAATCCTTTCGGCTAATGATGCGCAAATCGTCGAGAAGGACATGATTTTTCCGGCCCAGGTTCTGGACATTCCCGCCAACTGACGACTACGGGACCGTCCAGGCTGGCTACGAGTAGCTGCAGCCTTTTCAGGGGGTTTGATCGTCCCGCAAAGCGGGAGTCAAACCCCCTTTCTGTTCCATACCCCCCTCCCCAGCAGACAGGGCGCTACAGTATCGCCTAGCAGAAATCCATTGGAACCCGCAGTCAGCATCAGTATCGCCGACACTGACCTGTTGGCCCTTCTCGGTCGCCACGACGAAAACCTCGCCCTTCTGGAGAAGCAGTACGACATCTCTCTGGTGGTGCGCGGCAATAATCTGGTGCTGAGCGGCGCGCCAGCGGCAGTATCCCGCGCCCAGCCTGCGCTGGGCGAGATCGTCGAGCGCGTGCGTAAGGACAAATCGCTGACGCAGGAGGAAGTGAAGACCATCATCCGGACCGACATCGCGCAACCGCCGCCAAGCGGGGAAAACGGCAACGGTGTGCTGATCCGCACCTACAAGAAAACGGTCAAGGTACGCTCGGCCGGGCAGGCCCTTTATGTGGATGCGGTGGCCAACAACGACATCGTCTTCGCGATCGGTCCGGCGGGGACGGGAAAGACCTATCTCGCCGTCGCCACGGCAGTGGCCGCCCTCAAGCAAAAACTGGTCACCCGGATCGTGCTCGCCCGTCCGGCGGTCGAAGCGGGTGAGAGCCTCGGCTTCCTCCCAGGGGCGCTCGAGGAGAAAGTCGATCCATACCTGAGACCGCTCTACGACGCCCTTCAGGAACTGCTGGAACCGGACCGACTCCGGCGCTTTCAGGAAATGAAGATCGTCGAGGTCGCCCCGTTGGCCTTCATGCGCGGGCGCACGCTCAACGACGCATTCATCATCCTCGACGAAGCCCAGAACACCACCCCCCAGCAGATGAAGATGTTCCTCACCCGTCTCGGCAGCCAGTCGAAAGTCGTGGTGACCGGAGACGTCACCCAGACCGACCTGCCCAAGGAGCAACCATCGGGTCTGGTGGAAGTGCAGAAGTTCCTCGATGGCGTCGACGGCCTGTCGTTTATTCATCTGACCGATCGCGACGTAATCCGGAATCCATTAGTACAGGTGGTCATCAAGGCCTACGAGCGATACGAGCGCAAGCAGGACCAGGACAATGAACCTGCTCGACCTTAGCAGGTGGCTGCCGCGCCGCATGCCGCGACGTGGAGGTCGGCGCGCCTCCTCCTTGCGCGGCATGCAGGTCTTCCGCTTTTCTCTCGCGGCTATCGTCATCGCCGTTCTCACCTACTTTTCGCCCTACCAGCGCCCGTGGAGCGTACCTGAGCTCCGCATCGGCACCGAAGCACAGGGACGAATCGAATCGGTCCTGCTGTTCCAGGTGCGCAAGCGCGCTGACGAGCTGGAGCGCGAGCGTTTCGAGGCCGAGCGCAAGATCCCTACTATCCTCAACTCGCTTTCCCATGTCGGGCTGCAGCAGACCGCCAGACTCGACTCCGTTCTCGACATCCTGCTGCCTACTCTGACCGTGCAGATGGCGCACGACTCACTCAAGGCGCAACATCTGCAGAAAGCCCTGCCCTACTACGTCGGCGAGCTATCGGAGGAATCGCTCGGTACCCTGATCGAGATCCTCTCCGAGGCACCCCCGGTCTACGTCGAGGACTTTCGCGATCTCTGCATCGGATCACTGCGCTCCCTGTACGCCACCGGGATCCTAGACACCAAGAAGCGGCTGCAGGAAAGCGTGACCGACCAGGTGCGCATCGTCGACTCGGCCGGCAACCGCGCGGCGCGCATGTCCACGCTCGCCGCCCTCTTCGGAGCCGACGACCTGAGTCGCGGCGACATGCCCTCGCTGCCGACCCGCGGCGTGATCGGAAACCGGGATGCCATCAAGGCGGTAAACCAGTTCCTGCGGCTGTTCATCACGCCAAATCTGGCCTTCGATGCAGTCAAGACGGACAGCCTGCGCGGCGCGGCGCGCCAGGGAGTGGCCAGCATCCAGCGCATCTACGTCGAGGGCGACGTCATCATCGAGAAGGGCTCCGTCGTCACTCAGGGGCACGTCGACGCCCTGACGGCGCTGGCCGACGAGATCGTCCGCAGTGAGCGGGAAGACCCGATCAAGCTCTACCTCCAGACCATGGCCGCCACGCTGGTCACTGCCTTCCTCACTTTCGTCTTCGGCTATTACCTGGCCACCCGGGAGCCGGAGATCTACGTGGTCCCGGCGCAGCTGTTCCTGATCGCCATCATCGTGATCTCGACCGCAGGCATCGCCTCCTACATTCACACCAACGAGCTCCACAAGGAGCTACAGACATTTCTCTATCTGACACCAACTCCCCTGGCCACAATGCTGACGGCCATCCTGCTCAATCCGCAGGTGGCCCTCGTGCTCTCCCTCATCCTCTCGCTTTTCGTCGGCAGCATCTTCGGGGACTTCTACGTCACGCTGACCTGCGCCCTGACCTCGGCCGTCGCCGTCTACTCGGTCCTGCACGTGCGCCACCGCAACCAGTTCTTCCGTTCTATGATCTTCCTGCCCCTCTCATACGCGGCCCTGATCGCAGCCGCCGATCTACTGCGGTTCGTACCGCTCGAGCAGATCTACCGGGATGTTTTGCCCGGCATCGCCATCGGAGTAATCGCTCCCATTCTCACAATGGGAATGCTGCCGGTCTTCGAGACCCTCTTCCGCATCACCACCGACATCACCCTGCTCGAGCTCTCTGACCTGAACCGGCCGCTGCTCCGTGATCTAGCCATTCGCGCACCTGGGACCTACACACACAGCCTGATCATGGCCAATCTCTCGGAAAGCGCGGCCGAAGCCATTGAGGCGAACGCCCTGCTGGCCCGGGTCGGCTGCTATTACCACGACATCGGCAAGATGGGAAAGGCGGAGTACTTCGCCGAGAATCAGGGAATGCACAGCGGGCGAAACGCCCACGACCACCTGACACCCACCATGAGCATGCTGGTAATCACTTCGCACGTTAAGGACGGGATAGCGCTGGCCGAGCACTACGGCCTGCCCAAGGCAATCAGCGACCTGATACCGCAGCACCACGGCACCACCGTCGTCGAGTACTTCTACAACCGCGCCATCGAGATGGGCGACGAGAGCGTGCGCGAGAACGATTTTCGTTATGACGGTCCGAAACCCCAGACCAAGGAGGGTGGCATCCTGATGCTGGCCGACTCGGTCGAGTCGGCGACGAGGACCCTGGGAGAACGAACGCCGAATCGAGTCCGCCAGCTCGTGCGCAACATCACCCAGCAGAAGTTCAGCGCCGGCGAGCTAGACGAGTGCGATCTAACTCTGCAGGACTTGCACAAGATCGAGGAGAGTTTCATTCCAGTCCTCATGGGTACCCTGCACGACCGGGTAGAGTACCCATGGCAGAAGGAAGGGCGCAGGGGACGTTAGGCCATGGAGATTCTGTCCACCCCAGGGGTGGAGCAGCTCGACACGTCCGTGCGCGACTTCCTGCAGCGGGTCGCCGCCGTCGCGCTGGTGCGGCATCCGCTGGCCAACGCCGTGCAGCTCGTGCTCGTCGACGACGACTACATGCAGAACCTTAACTCGATCTATAGGTGCAAGCAGACCACGACCGACGTGCTGTCGTTCGATTTCGCCCTCGATGCCGGGGGCGAATCGTCTTTCCAGGTGACAGACCGTTTGGAGAAAACGGGCGGCGAAATCTATATTTCACTCAGACAGGCGGTCCTGCAGGCCGATGAACGTAATGTCACCCTGGTCGAGGAGATCTCCCGCCTTCTCACACACGGTCTGCTGCATCTGGCCGGATACGAGCACGACACCGAAGAGGAACTGCTCCACATGGAGCGCGAAACCGACGCTCTCCTGCAGGCTTCTGGCCTGCTCCCGGTTTCGACCTGAACAAGAGACTGCCTTGGTCGGCAGTGCAGAGTGAAAGGTGCCCCCCGCTAGTTGGAACCTCCCCAGGTTGCCGCGATACTGATATTCATCCTTGCTGTCATCGAGCTTCTGATCATCGCCACCTACGAAGCAACCTTCGCCGTCACCTCGCGCTCCTCCCTCGAGAAGCTCCGGGAAAGCGGTGTCTCCCGCGCACATCTGATGCTCCGCGTCTACGAATCCCGCCATCGCCTGCGGCTGATGTCGCGTGCCGGCGAAGGGACAGGGGTCATCGCCATCGCCCTTGCTTCCGTCTACCTGCTGCAGCCGCACTTCCACTCATACGTCGCCATCCTCGCCGGCGGCGCGATCGCCCTGGCTATATTCCTGATCGCGACCTCCACTTCCCGACGCCTCCGCTTCGCGGAGGAGGGGGACGAAACCCGCGTCCCGACGCTGGCTCTGCTGTTCGTTCCCCTGCACACGATGCTGCTGCCGACGACCGTGCTCCTCGAGAAGATCTCCTCGGGAAACTACACCGACGAGGACTTCAAGGCCGAAAAGGAGGAAGAGCTCCGTAGTCTAGTGGAATCGGAGAGCGAGTCGGGCGTCATCGAGGAGGGCGAGCGGGAGATGATCCAGGGCGTCTTCGGATTCCACGACAGCATCGTCCGAGAAGTCATGGTGCCGCGAGTCGACATCGTCGCCGTGGAGGAATCTGCGTCGATCGCCGACCTGCTCGCGACGATAAAGGAGAGCGGGCATTCCCGCGTGCCGCTCTACGAGGAGACCCTGGACAACATACGCGGTATCGTATACACGAAGGACCTGCTTCAGATACTCGTGGGTCGCACGGATCTCAACCTGACCTCATCTCTGGCTTCGTTCATTGAGCAGGATAGCTCCCGCGACGGGACGCCCCCGTTTCTGCACGAACCCTACGTGGTCCCGGAAACCAAGAAGATCGACGAGCTCCTGCGCGACCTGCGCACGGCGAGGACACGTCTTGCGGTGGTGATCGACGAGTATGGGGGAACGGCCGGGCTCGTAACCACCGAAGATCTGGTCGAGGAAATCGTCGGCGAGTTGCAAGACGAGTACGACGACGAGGAGGAGCTATTCTACTGGAAGGATTCCGAGGACACCCTCGTAGTCAACGCCCGCATCAACATGGACGCCCTCAACGAGGTCCTGGAGACCGACCTGCCCTGCGACGGGTTCGACACCCTCGGTGGTTTCATCTACGATCACCTGGGTCAGGTGCCGAGCGAG
>CAYWBJ010000093.1:0-2680 GCA_964456165.1 uncultured Gemmatimonadaceae bacterium
AACAGCCGTCACGTCCACTGGCGGATCGGCAAAATAGGAGCCGCGCCACGGATAGCGATCGATCTCCAGCGCGTTGACCCGGATAAAGCCGTGGCCCCCACCCGCGGCAGTCAGCGTCAGCCAGCGCGGCGCACCAACGCCAAACGCCTCGTCGAGAAACGACCGCATGAACTCGGGACGGCGGGCCGCGAACTTCTCCATCACATCCACGTGGTAGCGCCAGCCGCCGCGACGCTGCTCCCAGCGCGCCAGGTGGGCGTCAAGCTCGCCGTCGATCCGGCCCACCATCGCCTCGATGCGTTCCGCCACGTGTCCCGGTTCGAAGCTCGAATTCATGGCGTCGCAGAAGCGGTTGATGAGCGCATCCCTGAAGTCGCCGTTCGTCAGCAGCCGGCGGAGCAGGAAGGTGGACCAGGGCGGGTTGGGCCAGCTCGGACCGCTGTCTTCCAGGGCAAACCCGAGCGTGTCGAAAGCGTATGCCTCCGGGTCCCAAATCCCGAAGCCGAAGTCGGTATCGAATAAGATCCAGCGCCACCGCCCGCCCTCGACTCGGGGCCTCCAGAACTTGACGTTGTTGCCCGGCCAGTCCCGGTTGTTCACGTAGATCTCGGCGACCTGGTAGGAGATGTACTCGTCGATATCCATCAGCGATCGGACCTGCTCGTAGTTGGCCGCGATCGTCAGGTCATTGTGCTCCACGAAGTCGAGCAAACGGCTGTAGTGAACGCCATCCCCGTCGATTGCCAATCCCTCTCGTTCGAGCAGGTCGACCTCGTCCGGCTCGACATCGTGGTTCGAGGCCAGGAAGAAGCGGGATACCTTCTCCCGCATGTTGTAAATGCCCCAGTATTCGCCGTTGACGAAGACGACGACGGGTCGGAACGCCTGGACATCGACACCCATCTCCGCGGCCAGCCCCGTCGTCAGGCCGTCCCGGAAGTACGAGCCACCCCAGTCCTGCCCCGAGTTCCGGATGACGAAGGACTCGAAGCGGTCGATTGGCCTGTCGGGAAAGAGCTGGTACCGCAGCTCGCCGAATCCGTACTTGCTTCTGAGGAAGAAAGAGAAGGATTTCTGCGGGAAGGCGCGCGACCAGCCTCCGAAGATCTTCGCCCCGCAATCTACCTCGAAGCCCCCGTCACGATCCTCCTCAAAGAACTCGAGGTGAACCGGCATCTCCCAGTCCTGCCAGAAATTGGCCCCGAAGTGGGGGAACTCCCGCGATGCTCCCCGACCCATCACATAGAAACCAGTCTCCGGGTCCCACAGGTTGTCGGGATCCGTGGTTACGGAGAGAAGAGGCAGCTCGAACGATCTCCCGATGAGGTAAGTGTCGATTGCTTCCGGCCCGGCAATTGCGTCGTCCGGGATCGCTCTCGATCGGACAACCGTGGGTCGGGTCAGGCGGATCGGCTCGGTGTACCGTTCCGCCGCCCCGTCCGGTTCGGAGCCGTCGAGCGTGTAGTAGATGGGACTGTCCCCGGCGGCAACGGCGATTGTCAGATGGATAGGTGACGAGTAGTGGCCACTCTCGTGGGAGAGTACCGGCTCCCCGGCGATGCCGGTATAGCCCCTGCCGGCACCGTTGCTCAACCCCGGCGACGGTTCGTCGAAGAATACCCAGGAACCGCCGCCATCCCGCTCTCTGCCGAACGAAGCGCCGGCTGGTAGAGAAGGAAATTCGATGCTGTCGACCGGATCGCCCTCCCGGTCCGACAATGTCAGCGCCTCTCCCCCGGCGCTCAGCCTGAAATTGGCGTGGAGATGGATCAGCTGCAGATCGATTGCCTCCGGTGTGCCCCGGGCATCCGGCGGAGGGGAGGACAAACCTAGCGTCAGGAACGGGATGGCCGAGAGATCGGACGAGCTCAGACTGATGTTGTGAACCTGTATCGCGAGCAGGTTCTCGCCCGGCACCAGGTAGTCGATCGGGATTTCGTACGCCTGCGGTTCGCCGTGCCGGTAGAGCACAGCCTCCCCGTATGCATCCGCAACCTGATCGAACGACGGTCTCACGCCTGGCTCACCGATGTTGGACCGTGCAACCTCGCGGCCGTTCAGGTACGCTACGAAAGCGTCGTCGTAGTCTAGGTGCAGCACGGAACGCAGAACGCCTTCGGAATCTTCGACGCGAAACGCCCGACGCAGGTAGATCGACAGGATGTCCGGTACGACGGTGGCGTCGTCCCTGTCGCCGTACCCGAAACCACTGGGGCCTTCTCGCCAGCCGCCGTCGTCGAACGCCGGCGTATGCCACGACGCCGGCGGTTCACTCGTTCCCGGGCGGTAACTCCAGCGATCGCCCCGTTCGATGACCGTTTCCCAATGGCCGACGTGGTCACGGCGGTCCTTACCCGAAGCGAAAAGAAGCAGATAGCCGCCAGCGGCGACGGAGATATCCGGGAAAACCCATTTCCGCGACTCCCCCGGATCGTCGGACACCGCGTATCCACCCAGGTTCATCGCCTCTCCGGACCCGTTGTACAACTCGAACCAATCGGAGAAATCGCCATCCCCGTCGGTCAGGAAGTCGCGGTTCAGTGACATGATCTCGTTGATCACCAGTCCCTCAGCTGCCGCGAGCGGAGGAGAGAGATGCAGCAAGACCAGACAGATGAGCGCTTGCGGGAATAATCGACGAAATCGGTAACGGTACGGGAAATCCACTGATGTAGTACGG
>CAYWBJ010000094.1:0-26230 GCA_964456165.1 uncultured Gemmatimonadaceae bacterium
CACCCATGACCTTCGCCGTAACACCAGCGCTGCCGGAAACTACGGTGTCTGCAGCTGTTTTCACGTTGTCATACCATCCGAATAATGTCCTTCACCTTCTCCGATCAGCACGTCGCCGACTTCTACCGTGACGGCTTCACCATCTTCCGCAGCATCCTGCCGCCGGCGCTGATCCGCGACCTGCGCCGCACCACCGAGACCGCCCGCCAGATAGCCCGCCAGGAGCAGGGCGCCCAGGCGCAGCGCCTGCAGCCGCTGGCACTTTACCTCGATCGCCTGGACCACCGCACCTTCCAGAATTACCTGGAGCTGCCCGTGCTGGTCGACGCCATCCAGCACACCCTCAGCCCCGACCATCACATGGCCGGCTTCGACACCCTCGCGGTGCTGCTGGAGCCGGCCGAGCAGTCCTGGGGTGTCCTGTGGCACCGCGACATCTCCGAGCAATCCCCCCAGGTCGACGCAGCCGAGATGCGCCAGCTGCTCCGCGATCCATTGTTTTTCATCCAGGTCAGCTGCGCCCTCTACACCGATTCGTCGCTGTGGTACGTGCCGGGCAGCCACGGGCGCCCCGACCTCGAGCGGGAGAGAGCGGTGGCGGACGCAGCTCCCAGGCTGGAAGGGATGGACGAGGTCGAGGCCGAGCGGCTCTGCATCGAACATGCCCGGGCCATGCCCGGCGCGGTGCAGACAGTGCTCGAACCAGGTGACTTCATGCTCTATCGAACCAATGCCTGGCACCAGGGCTGTTACACCCCCTACCGCAAGCGGGCGACGCTGCACGATTACATCTGGAACTCGGCGGCGGAGAAGTGGTACCGGAACTGGCCAGGCAGCGCGCTGCGCCGCCGGCTGGCGGCGAAGAAGGAGACCAAAGCACAGGAGGAAGCGTCATGACAACGGGCCGTATCGTCCCCATCGGCTCCGATCGGCAGCTGTTCGTCGACGACTTCTGGATCGACCAGGCGAACGGCATCACCCGCCTCCTCCACGAACCGGAGCGCCGCGAGATCGCCCTCGGCCCCGAGCACCCGTGGGAGGCCGGCGGCCTGTCCTACTTGACCACCTTCGCCGACGCGGGGCGGATCCGCGGCTGGTACCGCGCTGATCCATCGGTTAACGACTCCGACCACAACTCGGTCACCTGTTACGCCGAGAGCGACGACGGGATCCATTGGACCAAGCCAGAAGTCGGGCTGATCGAGATCGCCGGCACGAAGACCAACAATGTCGTCTGGACCGATCCCGGCCTTAACCTGGCCCCCTTCCGGGACGACAACCCGCAAGCGCTGCCTGATGAGCGTTACAAGGCGTTCCTGCGCATCGAGAAAATTCTCTACGCACTCGCTTCCCCCGACGGCCTCGACTGGAAGCTGATGCGGGAAGAGCCGGTGCTGACCGACCATCCCTTCGACACCCTCAACCGGCCCTTCTGGGACAGCTGGCGCAGCGAGTATGTAGCCTACTGCCGGGGCGTGGCCGGCGTCGGCTCCGGCGACTTCTTCGACGGCGTGCGCTGGATCCGCCGCGCGACCTCTGACGACTTCCTCCACTGGTCGCCTCTCGAGGACATCGACTGCGGCGATACGCCCTGGGAGCACTTCTACACCAACTCCTGCATCCAGTACGACCGCGCTCCCGGAACCTACCTGATGTTCCCCTCCCGCTTCGTGCACGAGCGCGCACCCGACCCGGACTGGACCTACGACACCGGCGTCAGTGACGTCGTGTTCATGTCCAGCCGCGACGGGCTGCGCTTTGACCGCAGCTTCCTCGAGGCCTTCGTGCGCCCGGGGCTGGATTTCGGCAACTGGCACGACCGCGGTCTCTACATGGAGGTCGGACTGCTGCACACCGGCGACGGCGAGATGTCACTCTACGGCATGGAGAATTCCCACCTCCCGACCCAGAGCATCCGGCGCTTCACCCTGCGCACCGACGGGTTCGTCTCTGCGCGTGCCGGCTACGCCGGCGGCGAGCTGACAACGCGGGCGTTCACCTGCACCGGCTCACAGCTGGAACTGAACTACTCGACATCGGCAGTGGGTTCAGTAAGGGCCGAGCTGCAGGAGGCTGACGGCGCCCCAATCCCCGGCTTCGCATTGGACCAGAGTCCCGAGCGGTACGGAGACGAGATCGACGGGGTGCTGCAATGGGAAGGCAGCGGGGACCTGGGCCGCCTGGCGGGCCGGCCGATCCGGCTGCGGCTGGTGCTGAAAGATGCCGACATCTACGCCTTCCGTTTCGCCTGACTTGCCCCGGCCACCCTCGGCGCTACCTTTCCGACCACAACGGCCTGAACGAGGAATGAGACGATGAGAGGGATGTTAGACGACCTGGCCCGGGTCCGCGACGGCCGCAGCGGCCGCCACTCAAGCTGGGCTAGCGACGGCCGCAACGCCGACGCCTGGACGATCGGACCGGGCGAGAGCCGCGTCCTGGCCGACATCGACGGCCCGGGCATGATCAACCATATCTGGATGACCCAGGGCAACCACTACCGCGAGGTGCTGCTCCGCATAACCTGGGACAACGCCCGCTCCCCGAGCGTCAACGTCCCCCTGGGCGACTTTTTCGGCCTCGGCCACAACATCGTCAACTCCTATCAGTCCCTCCTGTTCACCGCCTCGACGCGCGCGGACAATACCTTCAACAACGGCTGCGCCCTGAACTGTTACGCGCCGATGCCGTTCCGGGAGCGGGCCCTGGTCGAACTGGTGAACGAGAGCAAGGAACCGCATCGCCAGTACTTTTACTTCGACTGGGAAGCCTTCGCGAGCACGCCGGACGATGACCTGGGCTATTTCCACGCCGAGTTCCGGCGCGAAAATCCGTTCGGCGGCTGGGGCCACGAGATCCGCGTCAACGCCCCCGAGGCCAACGTCGTCAACAAGGAGCGCCTGGCCTGGGAGAACAACTACGTCATCCTCGACACGGAAGGCGCCGGCCACTACATCGGCTGCAACCTGTCGGTCACCAACTTCCAGGGGACCTGGTGGGGCGAGGGGGATGACATGATCTGGGTCGACGGCTACAAGTGGCCACCCGACCTGCACGGCACCGGCTCCGAGGACTACCTCAACCCGGCCTGGGGCATGCAGGACAACGCCTTCCTCCGCAACGGCTCCTCTATCCACGAGAGCAACACCGACGGCTACCAGACCAGCTACGTCCACCACATCGAGAACCCGGTGCGGTTCCAGCGCGAGATCAAGGTCACCATCGAGCACGGGCACGGGAACCACCTCTGCAATGAGATGAGCTCCACGGCCTACTGGTACGCGCGGAAACCCACCCGGGTCGCCAAACCTCCCGCGGTCGGCAAGCGCGCTCCCGTGTCGCGCGACAACCAGGGCAACTGGCTCTACGACAAGCGCAACCAGGCCACGTCGGCATCGGTCGTACCGAACCGGGAGATGAAAGCCATGCAGGCGGCGTGGAAGAAGAAAAATCCCTGATTCAACAGCCGCATGCGGATAACCGATCTAGAGCTGGTGCCGGTTCGCGTCACCCGGGAAATGGGCCTCAGGGGGCCCTCCGACCCGGAAAAGGCGGTTTCCGAGTGCCTGCTGGTCTTTCTGCACAGCGACGCCGGCGTCACCGGCCTCGGCGAGATGTCTGATGTCGGCTTCGCCATTGATCCTGCAACACGCGGCGCGCTGCGGACGAGGCTGATGGAGCACCTGTCCGGACGCGACCCGTTCGAGCTCGCCGCCATCCAGCGCGACCTGAATCTGCTCGAGTGGGAACACCAGGTGTTGTGCGGGATCGACATCGCGCTGCACGACCTCCTGGCCCGCGCCCTTGATATCCCCCTGTACCAGTTCCTCGGAGGCAAGCTGCGCGACCGCATCCCCTTCGCCTACCCGCTAGCCTGCTGCCGCCTCCCGGCCGACGTCGACGCCAACCTGGGTCGCATCGCGCGGCTGCAGGAAGCCGGACACCGCGCCATCCGTTATTACTTCGGGCAGGACCTGGACCTCGACGAGCGTTTCCTCGGCGGGATGCGCGATCGCTGGGGCGACGAAGTCGAGCTCGTGGCCCTCGATGCCAGCGGCCGTTTCGAGCCGGACCAGGCGGTCGCGGCGATCCACCGGTTCGCCCCCTACGGCCCGGGTCTGGTCGAGTCGCCGATCGCCGGCCGCCACCATGCGCCGGCCGCGCAGTTCGACGCCGTGCGCGGGCAGGTGGACGTGCCGATAGGCGAGCACGTAGCCGACGCGGCGACAGCGGCGAGCCTGCACGCCTCCGTCGACGTCTTCAACGTTGGAGTCGGCTACGCCGGCATCACCGCCTGCCGCAAGATCTTCGCGATGGCCGAGGTCCTGGGGGTGAAAGCGCTGGCCGGCAGTACCGTGGAGCTGTCCGTGGGCACGGCTGCTCGCGCCCACGTGATTGCCGCAACGCCCAACATAGCCTTTCCCTGTTACCCTTCCGGTCCCCTGATCTATCAGGATCAGGTCGTCGTGCAGCGCGTCTGTTACGAGGCCGGGCACATCCTGGTGCCGGATGGACCCGGACTGGGCGTAGAAGTCGACCAGGAGCGGCTGCGCCAGCAGCGGCTCGACTGACCATCCCGACGAGGCGGCGCGTGCAGCTTACTCAGTTCGCCAGAGAAGAAGCTACCAGATGCCAGACGTACTGATCATCGGCGGCCGGGGCAACATCGGCTCGGGCCTGCGCACCTACCTGCCCCGCCTGGATCCCTCATACCGCATCACCTCCGTGGACCTGCCCGGCGCGGCGGACCTGGCCACCGGGCCGGATGCCCAGCGTGATTTCGTCGACCTGGACATCAATGCCGATCCGGAGGCATTGTCCGACCTGATGGCCGGCCGCGACCTGGTAATCTACCTGGCGCGGGTGGACCCGCTCGAGGCGATGAACCGGATGTCGGACCTGGTCTTCGCGACGGTCCTGCGACAGCGGCCGGTCCCCATGGTGCTTGGGGCCAGCTCGGTGCATGCTTGCGATGGCGCCTACTCGGTGCACGAGGGTGTCTGGTCGATCTGGGCGGAGCGGCGGTTCGCCGAGCTCGACCCGCCGCCCGAGCGGGTGTCGTCGAGCATCGCCGCCTGCCCTACCGGACCGTACGGCGAGGAAAAGGCCTACGTGGAAGGCTGGTGCCGGAAGCTGGCCGCGGGGGGGCACGCCACCATCGCCGCCCGCTGGGGTGGAATCAACGCGGCCAACGACGTGCACCTGCCCGAGAAGGGTTATTTCGCGCTCTGGTGCCACCAAGAGGACGCCGCCCGCTTCGTGCACGCCTGTTACACCACCCACCTCGGCGGTGCGCTGCCCTCGGGCGCGCACTACTTCGTTACCTCGGCCAACAGCTACAACATCTTCGATCTGGAGCTGCCGCGGCGGGAGATCGGCTACGCGCCGCGCCATGACGCCGAGGACTACCCGCACCCTTAGCACCGGTCGCCGGCGCGACTACAGGGCAGTCCAGCCGCCGTCCACCAGCAGGGTATGTCCAGTGATCAGGTCCGCCGCGGGGCTGGCCAGAAACACCACGGCCCCCACCACGTCTTCGGGCATCCCCACCCGCCCGAGCGGAATGCGCCGCAACAGGTCCTCACGCATCGCCTCATCTTCAAAGGTCGCCTGCGTCAGCGGCGTCAGGACAAAAGTGGGACCCACCGCGTTGACGTTGATCCCATGCTCTGCCCATTCGAGTGCCAGCACCCGCGTCAGGTTGACCACGCCTGCCTTGCTGGAGCAGTAGGCGGCGCGCCTGTAGTAGCCGATCACGCCGTTCTGGGAGGCCATGTTGACGATCTTGCCGCCGCCGCTCTCCCGCATCCGCCGACCGACGGCCTGCGACATGAAGAAGAGGCCCTTGAGGTTGACGTCCATGACCGCATCCCAGTCCTGCTCGGTGACATCGAACGCCTCGCTGGGTACGTTGACCCCCGCGTTGTTCACGAGCACGTCGATCCGCTCCATCTCCGCAACCACTCGCCCGACGGCAGCCTCGATGCTGGCGGCCTCGGGCAGCTGCAGTTCCACCGGCAGGGACTTGCGCCCCAGCTTCTCGATTTCGTCGCAGACGTCGTCGAGATCGCCGACGCATTCGGGCAGCTCGCAGGGCACCACATGCGCCCCGGACTCTGCTGCCGCGATGGCGCAGGCCCGGCCGATCCCGGCTCCGGCGCCGGTCACCAGCACGACCTTGTCGTCCAGCCTCATACTCGGCAATACCATCGGCTCGCTTCACCTCCTGCAACCATGCGCCCCGCGACCGCTACCGGCTCGGGGTCGGCAAACATCGGGCCCCTAATATACCGTTGCCAGCCGGCAACGCTGTTCCCAGTCGCGGCGGGCCGCAAACGGGCGGGCCACGGTCGCACCACCTTGATGGCAGGAGTATCTTCTTGCCGGAATCCTGTCCACGAACGAGGGAGCGATATATTGCCCACCTACCGCACCGCCATTATCGCCTGCGGCATGATCGCCCGCGTGCACGCCCGCGGCTGGCTCGGCGTCGACGGACGTCCTGCCCGCATCGAGGCTATCACCGACACCAACCCGGACGCACTGCGGGAGTTCGGCGACTTCTTCGAGGTCCCGGAGCAAAGCCGCTACCTGGACTACCGCGAGATGCTGGATGCCGAGCGGCCGGACCTGGTCGACGTCTGCTCCTGGCATCAGCACCACGCCGAGATGGTCATCGCCGCCGCGGCGCGCCAGCCGCGCGCAATCCTCTGCCAGAAGCCTATGGCCTCGAGCATGAAGGAAGCCCGTGAGATGATGATGGCCTGCGAGCGCAACGGCGTGAAGCTGGTCATAGCCTATCAGCGCCCCCACCACGCCACCTGGTTGCGAGCCCGCGAGCTTATCCGCGAAGGAGTCGTAGGTCAGCCGCGCCTGATCGAGATCGCCTGCGGCGGCAACATGCTAAACACCAATTCGCACAACATCCGTCTCGGCCTGTTCCTGATGGACGAGCCGCAAGTCGAATGGATCACCGGCGCGGTAGAGCGCACCTGCGACCTGCGCGAGCGGGGGCTGCCGGCCGAGGAAGCCTCCCTCGGAATGGCCGGCTGCGACAACGGCGCCACCCTGGTCATCGCCGGCAACCTGATGACCGGGATGGGCCAGGGCTGCCGGGTCATCGGCACCGAGGGAGTCATGGAGCTGAGCACGACCCGGAACCCGAACGTCGAGATCCCCGACGACGGTCCGATGTACAGCCCCGAAGGGCCCACCGCCCACTACAACGTCGAGGCCGGCACCGGCCGTTACTTTAACTCCTCCTCGACCGGCTGGCACGAAATCGAAGTGGAATGGCATGACGCCTGGGCGCACCAGTGCCGGGATGCCCTCGACTGGGTGGAGGGCCGCGTGGAGATGGCGATCAGCGCCGGTGAGCGCGGCCTGGCGGTCCAGGAAGTGATGATGGGACTGTTCGAATCGGCCCGGCGGCGGCGGCGCATCCAGATGCCGCTGAAGACGATGGTCAATCCGTTGCAGTACATGATCGAGAGCGGCGACCTGCCGGTGGAGTGGCCGGGAGTCAACGAGGTGCGCTCCCGCATCGTCCGCGGCGAGGCCATGTCCTGGCACGACTAGTGTCGCGGTTGCGAGGTCACCTCGCGGCTGCTCACCCCCAACGGAGATCACCGAGGTCCGACATGACAGAGGCGGAGTCCTACCACTTCGACGTCAGCGGCTTTCTCGTCGTCCACGGCGCCCTGTCCGCTGCCGAGCTGGATGTTCTCAACGCGGCGATCGAACGGACAACCGGCGGCGGTGACGACCTGCCCCCCGCAGCCGCCTTCCGTTATCCCTTCCTCCAACTGCGCGACCACCCGGTCCTCGTCGCCTACGTCCGCTCCCTGTGCGGCGACGGCTATCGCCTCGACA
The DNA here is from genome assembly GCA_964456165.1 of uncultured Gemmatimonadaceae bacterium. GTDB lineage: Bacteria > Latescibacterota > UBA2968 > UBA8231 > UBA8231 > CAYWBJ01. The sequence goes on from CAYWBJ010000094.1 coordinate 7,873, forward strand.
ACGGTCCGCAGCTCCTCGGCGACAAGTACGGGAGCACCCGGCTCGAGGGGGGTGGGGAGTTCCTCGACTGGTCGCGGGCCTACTTTCATCGCAATGGCGTCCGCCACTGCCAGGGGCTCACCGCAGTCTACGCGCTCTCCCCGGTCGCCCAGGGTGACGGCGGCCTTGCCCTGATCCCGGCCAGCCATAGGGCTAACGTAGAGATCCCGGAGGAGGTTCTCGACGAAGTCGCGGATGCAGGCCTGGTGAAGCAGCCCAGCCTGCAACCCGGCGACCTGCTACTGTGCGCCAGCAGTCTGGTTCACGGCATGCGGGAGTGGCGGGGCGACGGCCCCCTCCGGCTCTTGAGGTACGACTTCACCAGCCGCTACGTGCGCACCCGCGACTGGGGGAACCTGGATGCGGTTCAGCGTCGCCCCTGGTTCGACGAGCTCACACCGGCGCAGCAGGCGGTGCTGCACGACCCACAGCGGCGCGGCGAGCCGACGGTGGTGCGCGCGAGCGACGGCTCGCCCGATCCGACGGTCGAAAGAGGCGTCCACCATCCGTCGATCTACGTACGCAATACAACCGGGGAGATAGATGCCCGCGAATTCTACCACTGGGACCTGTGCGGCCACCTCGTCCTCAAGGAGGTGATGGATGCCGACTGGATCGCGGCGGCAAACGCGGCGATCGAGGCCCACGCCGACCGCATCGAGGAGATCGGCGGTATCGACGAGCGCGACTCCCGACGCCTGCAGGGCTCCCAGCGCGCGCGTCTAGCCGAAGCCTGGTCCCTGCCCACCCCGTACGGCGAGCCCTTCCGCAGAATGATCGCCCATCCCGAAGTAATCAGCCGGATGAACTGGATGATGGGTAGCGGCTTCGAGGCCACCAAATGCGAGGTATTTTGCAGCCGCCCCGGAGGATCGGGACATCTGCTGCACGGGGGAGGCGACACTGAGTCGGAGACCAACCACTACACCTTCCGCAACGGCCGCTCCTATTGCGAATACGTCAACGTTGCGTGGCAGCTGGGCGCTGTGACGGAGGCCGACGGCGGCTTCTGCTGCGTTCCCGGCAGCCACAAGACGAGCTCCCCGATGCCCGCCGGCGTGCGCTCCGGCGACACCGACATGGAGATGATCAGCCACGTGGCGATGGCGGCCGGCGACGTGCTGTTTTTTCTTGCCGGCGCGCAGACCCACGGGGCCCTGCCGTGGAAGGGGCAGGACCGCCGCGGGTGCGTGCTCCTGCAGTACCGCTCCCGCAACCTCAGCTGGGAGTACGCGGCACAGCGACACCGCTACGCGTGATGACCGGAGAGTTGGCGCACAACGAAGGCTTCGGATTTCTCTGCCTGAGGCAGGCATTCTCGGCTGTCGAGATGGAGGAAACCACCCGGGGGGCGGAGCGGGTCTGGGCTCAGCAGAACCGGGAGCCCGGCGCCCTGGTCATCTTTAACCAGTACCTCTGACACGGCCGGCACGGTGGTCGGGTCGGCCGCCGTTGCCTCGCGTTCAAGTTCGCCGCCAGGCCTGCGCGCGCGCATCTGCAGACGCTCCAGCTCTACAGCCCGAACGTTTTCAGGCCGCACCCCGTCTGCCTCGACAGCGATTCGGCCCGCCGCCGCCGGATGGTCGCCGAACTTCCCGAGCTGGTCGTCTCGACTGTCCCTCAACTCCTGAACAACGCCTGAGGCGCCGCAGCCAACGCCGTCTTCGGGCTCACCCCTTTCCATCCATCGCCACGAGTACTATGTCGCGGGCCCGCAGCAGCTGCGCGCGCGTCCGGTAATACTCCATAACGAAATAGGGGGATTCGCAGTAATCGCAGACGGCGCGGATGTAGGTCTCGTAGTCGAGACGCCCCGAGCCGGTGGGCCCGTATTCGGCCACCTCGCCGTTGTCATGAAAGGAAGAATCCTTGCCGTGCGCGATGACCACGTCGGGCCCAAGAACGCGCACGGCGCGCTCCAGAGGCGTGCGGTCCGGGCAAAAATTGGCCGCGTCCAGGCAGACCTTCAGCGCCGGCGAGCCGACGTGGTCCTGCAGGCGCAACCACCGCTCAGCGCTGTCGACCGAACCGCCCCGCGTGATCTCGACGGCGATCGCCACGCCGGCATCCTCGGCCGCGGCACAGACGGTGGACAAGGCCGAGATGAGCCCCCGGAACACCGCTCCGTCCTCGGCCCCCGAAGGATACTGGGACGGGTGCCAGACCAGCACCGGCTTCGGATTGTCGCCGTAGCGCCCTTCCAGGGCCGCGGTCTTCCGCACACAGCGCACGGCACGCACCACCTGCGCCTCGACCAGGCCAGAGGGGCCGACAAGGTCGACGTGCAGGGTCATCGCCGCCAGCGCCAAGTCGCCGCCAGCCAGCTTCTCATCCACGTCGGACGGCGAGGGATCGTTACCGTCGTCGTCGCCGGCAAAGAACAGCTGCACCGCCTCGAAGCCATGGTCCCGCAGCTCATCGGCCGGGAGCTGATCTCCCGGCATCACACCGAGTTTCATCTGGTAATCTCCTGGTTGCACGTTGCGGGCGGTACGCGCGCCGCTTACGCCATCATGAATTCTTCCACGTCGATCGGGACTCCGCCACGGCGCTGCGACTCCCAACCGGCCAGTACCGGCGCCAGCGAGTAGAGCCCGTCGTGATAGTCGTTGAGCATGTTGCTGTCGTCACCGCTGCGCACCGCTTCGCAGAACCGCCGGTCCAACTCGAACCATGGGTTATAATCCTCCCCTTTGAAAACGGTCTCCCCGTTCACGTCGATGCGGGCGTAGTTGTGCACCCCGAGGTAGCCGCCTTCGTAGCAGAAGAGGAAATAGGGTTCCTCAGGCGGCTGCGAGGGCGTCGTGCACACGAAGTTCATCGTCATCGTGCCGCCGTTGGACATCTGGAAGTTGAACGAAGCTGAGGTCGGAGCCCGGTACTGCGCCGGATGGGCGAAAAACGCCTGCGCCGTTTTCACATCGAGTCCGCTCACGTAGCGCGAGTAGTCGATGGCATGCGGCCCCCAATCGAAGAATGCCGACCCACCCTTCTCGAAAACTCCATCCCAGCGATCCGGTTCCCTGGTCTCCGGGAGCGCCCGGATGCTTTGGAAGCGGATGTGCGTGACTTCCCTGCCCTCCAGCAACCGGCGTGCCTCGATGAAGATCGGCCGGTACCGCTCGCGGAAGCAGACTGTACCGAAAACGCCGGCCTCGCGGATTGCCTCGTCTAGACGGCGCGCCACAGCCATCTCCAACGCCTGGGGCTTCTCGCTGAAGATGTGGATTCCCCTTGCCGCCGCGGTCGCCTCCACGTCGGTGCGGGCGAAGGCCGGCACGATAGACCAGAGCGCATCCATTCCGACGCCTTCCAGCATGGCGTGCCCATCGGTGTAGATTTTCGGAATGGCGAAAGTGGCAGCGGTCTGGTGCGCCGCAGCTTTGTCGACGTCGCAGATCGCGACGATCTCGACGTCGTCGATCCGGGACAGGTTGGGCAGGTGTTGATTATTGGCGAAACGGCCGGCACCGAGCACGCCGACCCGGACGGCTTTACTCATAAGGAGTTCCTTCCCGTTTAGGCGGGGTCGACCAGGCGACCCGCGGACACCGCCGGAAACAAGTAATCAGGACCAGTTGGCGATGAATTCGTCGATCCCAACGCTGGCCGGTATGTCGTCGTAATAGTAACGATTGGGTTCCCTCTGCAATCCCTGGCCGACCTGCAGGTCTTCGGACTGGAGCCAGGAATCGAGCAGGGCGAAGCGCTTCCAGAGGGCGGAGAGCTCCCCTTCGTCGAAGTGCCGTCGCACCTCGTCCGCCCGCTTGAGGTCGTAACCGAAGTCCTGTTCCTGCAGACAGATCTTGCGCGCCAGCTTCGACAGCAGCACGAGGCAAACCACCCGCGCCTTCTCGCCCGGGTGCAGCGCCTCCAGCTCCCGGCGAAAGCTGGTCTCGTCCCTGGCGATCACTGCTTTGAAGAACGCGACGATCCGTCGCAATTCTGCCTGAAAGAGGGACTCAAAACGATCGAAGGCCGCACGCGTGGCCGGTGACAGGTCGCGGCCGAAGCCAGCTGTCCAGTAGAACTGAGACACGTATGGATAGGAAGGGCCACCAAAGCCGCGGTAGCCGAAGTTGATCGTGCGCCGCAGCCGCGCGCTGTAGTTGCTGCCCCAGTGCAGGATAATGTTGCTGTAGACCACCCCGTCCCCCGCCTTCAGCTCCACCGGAATCCCGTTCGGTAGCGGCACGCGGTCGTCGGCGGCGAGCTGCTCGTTCTCAGCCACCGTGTTCAGCCGGCGATGGCTCCCCGGCACCACCCAGAGCACGTCATCGTCGTAGAGCGGCACGTTCCACTGCACCCCCGCCGGCGCGTTCTCGACCAGATCCGCCTGCAACCCCGCCACCGGCGCCTGGTCGAACGGATGCAGGTCCCGATGCCACTTGGCCGGTCCGTGATCCCGCTGCGGACTGCACATCAGGAACAGCGCCAGCACCGCCGCCTCCTCCGCCTGCAGCAACTGCCGGCTTACCCCCCGCGTGTTCTCGTGCAGCAGGAACTCCACCGTATCCGCCGTCGCCGCATCCACCACCTCATCATAGAACAGCCGCGGCTGCGGAGCCGTCTCCCACGCTCCCCCCGGCGGATCCCCCTCCCGCCGCGCCCGCACCCAGATCTTCCGCTGCCGATCCACCAGCGTTTCGAAGCTCCCGCGGAGGGACTCCAACTGATCCGGCGGAATACAGCCGGGCACGATCAGATACCCATCCCGGAGAAACCGCTCCCTGTCGACGATCAAGGAAACCTCACGGACACGCCATTCAAATCCAGCGGGATTCGGGATCGTCCCCGCTTAAAAAGTTGGGTCAATCTCACCTGCTCGGGACGCTCTCCCATCGTGCGAAAGACAGGGAAGGGTGCTGGAGGCGGATTGTAGGGTGTGGGACAAAGGGGCATGGGATTCCTGGGACGCGACACTAGTTGGGCATTACGCACCCCCCAGACGCACACCCATTCGTGGCACACCCCATATCCGCACAATAATCATCCTTGCCCGCCCCCGCTCGCGCCGCAAACACCGACCACAACCGCTCGATGTTCCCCGCACCACAGGATTGGCATTCATCAGTAGTCTTGGAGAAAGACTCGAGCACCTCGAAGTCGTGCCCGCAGTCGCTGCAGTGGTACTCGCGAATCGGCATCCCGCTCTATCCTGTTCTGGTAAATCGACTGTGGGAAGTTATCACACATCTCCACCCCTGTCAGTACCACACCCTTACTCCCGCGCTAGGAAGAGACTCGCTCCAATCGGCGAGGCCAGTTCCCGCTCGGTCCCGGCCCGCATCATCGCCACATCCCCGGGACCCAGTTCGGCCTCTAGTCCGTCCACGGCAAGGCGGAGTGAGCCGCTGGCCACCGCCCAGTGCTCGTTGACCGCGAGTTTCCCAGTCCCGACTCCTTCACCTGCCTCCAGCTGAACCGTCCGCAGCTCGCTGAACGGACAGCGCGACCCCCGCTCGCGGATCGGGCCCAGATTTCTGTCGCCGGGGACGACCAGGCCGGGCGCCGTTGGCTCCGGAACACCGTCCGTCTCCGGGTAGAGGTGATCGTCGCGCCCGCGTCCCTCCAGGCGCGTGACGACGGAGGCATTGTCGAAGTCAGTGAACATCTGGAAGCGGTGGGTGTTACCCATCGGGGTGTACACGGCGGTGTTCGGGATGACCTCGTAAGGCTCGTCGTTGATCCAGGCCTGGCCACGTCCGACTCGGAAGATCCAGATCTCGTCGCCATCGTGGTAGTGCGGCTCGGCGCCGGCGCCCCGGCGCTGACCCGGATGGTAGATGAAGGAACCGATCGCCGTCCACGACGGCGAGGCTTCCTGACCCCAGTAATCGGTGTTCGCCTCCCTGGAGATGATCCAGCAGTTCTCGTTCCGGATGATCATGGCTCGGTGGGCCTCCGCTGTCTCACGCGTGTGCCGGCTCGTTCACGTAACGCTGCGTTGTCAGGTCGAGCCGAATTTCCATCGCCGGCGGCAGCTCGACCTCCAGGCCCTGCGCGTCGATATCGACGCGCCGCCGCTCCGTCTGCAGGGGCGGCGCGTGGTAGGTGCCGGCATAGCCGCCCAGCTCGCCCGGCCATTCGCTGGTTCGCCCCTCGAACTCGGCGGCGGTGAAGCGGTGCTCGCCGAATGTCCCGGCCTGGATCCGCAGTGACCGCCTCTCGACCGGACTCAGGTTGACCAGCCTCACCACGGTGCGCTCTCCTTCGAGCACCTCGACCAGCGCCCCCACGTCCAGCGGCAGACCGGGACGCCCACGCTCGAGATCGAAGTAGCGCAGCCGCGCGTGCAGCAGTCCCCCGTTGTAGATCGGCTGCGGTGCCCCCAACGTCGTCTGGATCAGAGCCTCCGCCGTCACTGGATTGCCCCACTGCCAGTGGTGAATGTGATGGCGGGTGCCCACGTGCGGATCGGTGCGCAGCTGGGCTACCCGCCGGCACAGCTGCTGATGGCTTGCGTGCAGGATCCGCTCCGGGTAGTCCGGGTTGGCGCCGGCGAGGAACCGCACCCACGGCGGCTCGTGACCGCCGTCGGCCTTGTCCCGGAAGGAGAAGACCTGGGTCCAGTCGGCGGCATCGACGGCGCGCAGGCGCTCGATCCGCTCCCAGTCATCGGCCCGCATCGACAGATGCCACAGGTAGACCGGGTAGAGCGGGCTCATCGGCTGCCAGTCAAACCAGCCGGCATCGCCATAGCGGTAGGGGACCAGGAAGGTCTTCTCGCCCGGCGGCACCTGCGCCAGCTGCTGCTCCCACTCGTCGCGCACGCTCATCTGCTCCTGCAGCGGATCCCGCATCTCGCCCAGCTCGAGAATGCGGTCCATCTGCGCCCGGGGTAGGTCGAGGTACCTGTCGTCCCGGGTGAGCAGACAGGCGTTGGCGCCGGCATCCACGGTGGCATAGTGCATGGTCAGGAAGCCATGCGGAAAGGTCCAGCCATAGCGCCCGCCGTACCACTTGCCGTCCACGTACTCACCTACCTTCCCGGAGGGACCGACCTGATCGGGCAGCAGGCCGCCGTTGTCACGGCCCCGTTCCATCCAGGCCTCGGTATACTCCACGACCCAATCGCGGTACTTCTCCTCCCCGGTCATCAGGAAGGCGTTGGTCAGCATCGAGGTGATCGCCAGGTTGGCGGGGGCATCGCCGGCTTTCCAGCGTTGCTGCATCGCCTTGCCCATGCGGCGGGCGTTGGCCGGATCCAACAGGTCCCTGACCGAAGTGATGCCCGGCAGATCGAAGAACGGGAGGCCGTAGGTCTCCATCGTGGTGCCGACCGGGCTGTAGGGGCTGCCGTCCGACCCGTCCGTCACGATCGCGCCCTTGCTGCCGTTGAGACCGGACAGGACAAGCCGGCGCTCCGGATCGTAGTTGATGGCCTCCGGATCCTCGTTCAGGTAGAAGCCGGAGAAACGCCGGGCACGATCCAGGTTACGCGGCCGGCGGGGATTGGCCAGGCAGAGGTGGTAGAACAGCACGTCGGCCTCCGACTGGTGCATCTGGTCCTCGCGGAACCCGTACTCCTTGTGGTATGACCCGAGCCGCGTGAGCTGCCTGGTGACCGCCTCGAACTGGCGCTCGGCGAGCGACAGCAGATGTTCCTCGCCGCCCATCGCGTAAACCAGCGGCCAGTTGAAGTAGGGTTCGAAATAGTCGTCGGGCGAACCGCCCCCCCACTCGTCCTCCCAGATGAACTCTCCCTCCTCACGGGTGAAGTGGTCCAGGTAAGAATGGACCACCTTGCCGCAGTCGTCGAGCATCCGCCGTTGCCATACCGCCCACGACGGCGCCTCGCCAATCGGGATCTCGGCTACCAGTCGGGTCATGAGGAGACCGCCTCGGTGACACTGGTCGGGATGCCCATACGCGCCGCCTCCTGGTGCAGCAGGTCGATCCAGTGACGCATGTACTGACCGTGGTTGTGCCAGGTGCGGCCGCTTACCAGGTTGCCGTCCACGGCCCAGGTCGCCTCGCTGTAGATGCCGCCGCAGACCTCCAGGTCGAAGCGGCACTTGGGCACGCACGCCATCCTTCGCCCCTCGACCACGCCGGCGTAGGCCGGGATCTCCACCCCGTGGCAGACCGAGGCCACCGGCTTGTCGTGCGCGAAGAAGTAGCGGGTGATCGCCACCAGGTCTTCGTCGTAGCGGACGTACTCCGGCGCCCGGCGCCCGGAAAAGAACAACCCGATGTACTCTGCCGGATCGATTTCGGCGAACGCCGCGTCCGCCTCGAGGGTGTAACCTTCGTATTCCCTGGTGATCTCCCAGCCGGTCTGCGGAATCTCGTGCAACACCATCTGGTAGCGCCGCTGCTCCGGCCCGGCCACCACCGGCAGAAAACCCTCCTCCTGCACCCGCTGGAAGGGATATAGGGTATCGACCGTCTCCGTAGCGTCGCCGACGACGATGATGATTCGCCCCACCTTGTCACTCATGTACCACCTCCTGGTCCGCGGCCGGCAAAACTACCGTAGATTGTCACCCACGGAAAGCGCGACTCTCCATTCGACTGTCCAAGGAGGAATCTCTGTCATGAGCGAATTCGGACCCGACGGGTTCTTCGGTCCCATGCCCGAAGGCGAGCTTGGAAACCCCGACCTGCAGCTACCCCCAGACCTGCAGCAGCCGATGCGGGATCACCTGGAGAACCTGCGCCGCCGTTACCTGAGCGACGGCTGGGGGCAGCGTGTGGGCTTCGGCTCGCGACCGGCGGTGGTCGTAGTCGACCTGGCCCTGTGGTGGACCCAGCCCGGGACCCAGATGGGCAGCAACCTGGACCCGGTCGTGGAAGCTACCGGCTGCGTGCTGCAGGCAGCGCGAATGGCCGGTGTGCCGATCTTCTACTCGACCTCCGAGTTCGATCCGCCACAATTGCCGGCGATCTCCGGCAACCGGAAGATCAAGTCACCACTCGGCCCCGGAGACGCGGGTGTGATGGAGATCGACCCCCGGCTGGAGCGCCGCCCGGAGGAAAAGCTGTTCACCAAGCGCCACGCATCCTGCTTCGCCGGCACCGACCTGCTCTCCATGCTCAGCATGCTGGGGGTGGATACGCTGATCGTCACCGGGGTCAGCACCAGTCACTGCGTCTACGCCACCTGCCGGGACGGCTACAGCAACTTCCGCGTCATCGTGCCCCGCGAGGCTGTCGGCGAGCGCTGTCAGATCATGCACATGGCCTTCCTGCTCGACATCGACCTCAACATCGGCGACGTCATGCCGACCAGCGCCGTTGTCGACGCCATCGGCGAGACGGGATAAAGTGCGCCGTTGGCAACGTCACCGTGTGCCGGTGACGGGCCCGAACCTGGGTCGCCACCCGATCATGACCGCAGAGCCTTCTTCATGTGCTCCAGGAAGAAGCGGAATGGGCTGGGCTCGAGATCGAGTGCGGCGCAGTCGAGCCGGGCCAGGTAGGTGTCCTTAGGAGGGTGATGGACGACGCCCGGCAGCCCGCTGGCCACGAAGAGGAAGCGCCCCGGACGCGCGAAATTTTCCCTCCGTCGACGATCTCGATCATTCGTTCCCACCCGTCGCCCGTGGACCGTCCGCCCCCGCTGCCGCATCTCCGGCCAGCCGCACGGTGCCGTCCTCATGGCAGACCAGCTCGCGCAGCCCTTCGTGGTCGCCGGGGAACGGCCCCCACATGACCGCCAGCTCTTCCGGGGTCATACCGTCCACGACTTCCTCCTCCCAGTAGACCTCTGGAGATGCCAGGTCCATGTGGGCCCTCACAGCCGTCCGCCCGGCGTATTTGAACAGCACCGAGCGGCGCTCGTGCTCGTTGCGCCAGGGATGCGTGCCGTGTGTCTGGGCCCCATCCATGAAGAACAGGATGTCCCCGGCCCGGATCTCCGGCTGCACGACCGCACCCCTATCGTCGGCGCAGTTGCGCACGCCGGCCGGCACCGCATACTTGCTCTTGTGGCTGGCCGGCACGCAGGCGAAGCCGCCGCCGCCGGCCGGACAGTCGGCTAGATTCCAGGTAACGGTGACCCCGTTGCACAGGCTCGAACCGTTCTGATGGTGGTAGGCCACCACTGGGCGGTGGGGCTGGCCGGCGCCGTGCAGGATGAGCCCCTGCGTGCCCTTAACGGCATTGTTGAACTGTGGGCCGTGGTCCAGGCGCACCCCTTTGCCGCACATCCGCACGAGCCGCTGCACGACCTGCGGGTGAGCGAGCATGCGGCGGAAAGGCTCGCAGTGCGGGTGCGGCAGCGCCAGCAGGTTTTCGCCGTGGTACCAGCGCGACGGCGAGCCGGCCAGCTCCTCCGAGCCGCCGGTCGGCTCCTTCCTGGCCGCGACCGCGGCCGCCGCGAAGTCGAGGGCCCGGTTGACCTCCTCGATCTCCGCCACCGAGAGGACGCCGCGCACGATCAGGTAGCCGGTCAGGTCCCAGAAGTATCTCTCTTCAGCGTTCACTTCGCACTCCGTTCTGGTTCGTTTCGTTGTCGATCATCCGGCCGCGGCGCCCTTCGGACCGCGGCGCACATCCGGTCCCTGCCGGACCTCGGAAATCCACACGCGGGCCCCGTCGGAATCGATGTAGGGCAGCGGCTTCCCGGCCGTGTGCAACCCCGGTCCGTAGAGCAGGGCCTGCTGTTCGGGCGCGAGCTCGTCCGTCCACTCGCCATATCGCTCTCTCGGGGTGAAATGCGGTCCCACGTCACGGGCGCCGGCCCGCTCGGTGTACTTGTACAGCACCGAGCGGCGCTCGTGGTCCGCCCGCCACGGCAGCGCACCGTGGGTCGTATTCTCGGCGAAGAACAGCACATCACCGGCCCGCAGCTCCGGCTGCACCACCAGGTTCATGGCATCCTCGAGGCCGGTGACTCCATCCGGCGCCGGTTCATTGGCTTTGTGACTTCCGGGAATGCAGCAGAAGCCGCCGGCCCCGGCCGGGACGTCGGCCAGCTGCCAGGCCACCGTCACCGCCCTGCAGATAATCTCCCCATTCTGCTGGTGATACCAGTCCGCCGGGCTGAACGGCTCGCCGCCACCGTGCAGCCGCTGTCCGTCCATACCCCTGCGGCCGGTGATCAGCCAGGGCCCGTGGTCAAGCCGGAAGCGCCTGCCGCACAGCTCGTTGAGGCGAGCAACCACGACCGGATGGACGAGCAGGCGACGGAAGGGATCCCGATAAGGGGCCGGCAAACCCAACAGTCCCCACAGCTCGCCGCAGCCCGTTTCGGCAGCAAATGCGCCGGAACCGCGGGCCTGGCTGCCCTGCTCGTGAAAGATCATCCGGTCGCGGAACTGGTCTATCGACGCGTTGCAGGCGGCGATCTCGTCCGGCGTCAACGCGTCGCGCACGACCAGAAAGCCGCGCAGGTCGAAGTGGTACCTCTCCTCGTCGGTCATTGCCAAGCGACTCATGCGCTGACTCCTTTCACCCCCTTCATCGGGAGCAGAATAAAAGCCTGATAATGGTCCGATGGACGTGCGGGATCCCTACCTCGCCCGCATTCAGAACGGCCGCCACCTGGTCCCCTTTGACCATGGTGATGCTCACGCCCCATCTCAGCAGCGCGTCCATCAGGTTCGGCCTTCCGCTCCCGGTGCCGAGGGGGTTCACGTGGAATCCCAGCGGCGCCTTACCAGGGCACCCGCAGGCCTGTCTCCGCGGCGATCTCCTCCAGGTTCTGCTGCGCCTCGGCGCAGACGGGAATGCCGTCGCGGCGGTAGGCCCGCTCGCAGTCGAGCTCCGGCCCGCCGGGCAGCTGCGCCTTCGCCAGCCCGGGATAGGGTCGCATCCGGCTAACGCTCGCCATCGTCCCGTCGATATCGGCAGTGAACTCCTCGAACGGAACGAAGTTCTCGACTGCCAGAGCAAGGTAGAACCCCGACTGGTTGGCAACCGGGTATCGGGAAGCTTCGGGATCCCATTCGCGCATCTGTCCGCCCAGGGTGCCGCTGAGCATGTTGGCCAGATGGGAGATGCCGATGAGGCGGAAGAAGATCTGCGGCTGCGTTGCGAAGAAGTCCTCGTCGAACGGCACGTTGGAAGCGAAGTCGCAGAGAAGGTCTGGATGCTCCGGGCCGGCCGGAATGCCGAAGGCGAAGGGGGCCGAGTCCGCCGAGCTGTTGATCATTGCCTCCGGCGGGAAGGTGCGGGACGGTCGCCCGGAAGAGCAGAAGGCGACCATGCCCTCGCGCATCGCCAAGCGCACGTATTTCCCGGCGCTGCCGATGTGCTCGTGGTAGGTTGTCGTGGCCGCGCCGACGCCCGTTGCTCGCGCCTTCTCGATCGCCATGCTCATCGCCTTGTGTCCGGCGATGTAGCCCAGCCCGCCGTCCCCGTTGAGCGCCACGGTTCCGGGTGCTTCGCGTAGAATGTGCAGCTGCGGGTTCGCGTTGGTGGCACCGGCGCGGAAATCGCTGAAGTAGCGCTTCACCTGCATCACGCCGTGACTGACGACGCCGCGCAGGTCGGTGTCGATCATCATGTCGGCGATCAGCCCGGCGTGCTCCTCGGGTATCGGGACGGCAGCGAAGATGCGGCGTATCAGCTCGTGCAGATCCTTCATTTTCACGACGACGCCGTCGGTCGGCGGGCGGTTCATGCGCGCTCCCGGGATCGAGGATCAGACGTGCGGAAAGTAGCCCGCCGCCGGCGCCGGTCAACGTCGGTGGCGCTCTGCTGGTTGCTCCCAGGCCCGCGACCGTTATCTTGCGAATGACCGATGCAGTCGAACCGGGGCGAATCGAGATGATGCTGGAATCGAGAGTGGCCGTGGTCACAGGGGCGACCCGCGGCCTCGGAGAGGGAATCACCCGGGCCTTCGCCGCCGAAGGCGCCACCGTGGCGATGTTCGGTCGCGACCTCGGGCGACTGCGTCAGCACGAGCAGGAACTGGCCGGCGCCGGCGCGACCGCGGTCCCGCATCAGGTTGACGTCTCATCCAGCGCGGCGGTGGCAGCGGCCGTGGATGCGACGCTCAATCGCTTCGGCCGCATCGACATCCTCGTCAACAACGCCGGCATCGCGCCCTCGGTGCCCCTCGTCGAAATGACCGACCGGGACCGGGATGAGGTTTTCGCGATCAACATCAACGGCAGCTTCAACTGCGCCAGGGCCGTCCTGCCATCGATGATCGATGCGGCCTACGGGAAGATCATCAACCTGTCGTCGGTAACCGGCCCGCTGGTCTCGGGCAAGGGCCTCACCGCCTACGCGGCTTCGAAGGGAGCCATCTCCGGCTTCACCCGCACCCTCGCCCTGGAGGTCGCCGAGCACGGCATCAACGTCAACGCCATTCTGCCCGGCTCCTTCGACACCCCCATGATGCGCGACATCGCCCGCCTGCGCAGCGACGACGAGGACGGCTACCTGCGCGCTCTGGGCAGCGGCATGCCGATGGGCCGTCTGGGATCGAGCGAGGAGGTCGGCGACCTGGCCGTCTTCCTCGCCTCCGAGCGCTCGCGCTACATCACCGGCGCCGAGATTGTCATCGACGGCGGCAACGTCATCTGCGAGCACTGAGCGGCCGGGGCACGGCTCACTTCCCCAGCCCCTCCAGCATCCGCGCCATCACGACGCGGTCAAAGTTGTCCCCCATGATCTCGATGCCGTCGCCGTTGGGATGACACTGGTCCTCCGCGTAGCGCCCGATCAGATCCAGGTCGAATACGTCGAGCCCGTTGAAGCAGTAGAGGTTCTCCTCCCCCAGCCCGGTCAGGCGCCGGTGCACGTCGACGATGGCCTCGCGCATATGTCCGATAGTGTAACCGACCACGTTGGGTCTGGTTTCGTGCGGCGGATAGCCAATGGGCGAGATCAGCCCGATGGGAACGTCGGGGTGGCCTACTCGGATTACCCGCACCAGGCTCAGCACCGCGGCAGGATAGGTGCGGGACGAGAGGGTCCCGGCGCCGATGCAGTTGATCCCGAGCTTCAGCGTGATCAGGTCGGCCGGCTGCTCGGCGATCAGCATGCCGACCTGCGCATCGACGTGGCACTGACCACCGAAGCCCAGGTTCGTCAGGTGCAGCCCCCTGCGACGCGCGACGATGGCCGGCCAGATCCGCGCCGGACTGTGGGCGCGCACGCAGTGCGTGAGGGAACTGCCGTAGGTAATCCAGCGAGGACGCTCGTCGGCGACCGGGTTTACCTGCGCGCCGTCGTTGGTCTCGAGCCTGGAGAGTGAGACAGGAACTTCCGGTGGCAGCCAGAGCTCGACCGTCTTCTCCCCCGGCGGCAGCCCAGCGAAGTCGGCCCGGCTTCCGGTGGGCGGCACCGGGCTGCTGGCCAAGATATCGCCATCCTGCGTCAGGTCGAACATGAACGCCCCGCGTCCCCCTCCGGGCTCGGTGTCGGGCAGCGGCAGCATCGTGAGCCGCAGCTGCGTAGCATCGGTAGCAAAGCGCAGGCGCACCCCACTTGTACACTCGGCCCGGCTCAGCAGCCCCTCGTCAGGCGATGGAAAGAGCGCCTTGCGGTCGTGCGGCAGGCGCCAGGGCTTAACCCATCCCGGTCCGTCCTCGAGCGACGCGTGCCCCTGGAACAACGCGAGGTCTAGCGGGTGCTCGGTCATCTCATCCTCCCTGATCGGGTGAGCGGCGGCGCACAACGATGCGACTCGGCGGGAAGCAGCTCGGCGCGCACCAGGCCCGGGCGCACTCCCTTCACTCCCGCTCCTGCTCCGGAACGTCGGCAAAGTCCTGCGGCTCATACCCGATGACCCGCCTGCCGTGGTCGACGTCGTACAGCGACCAGTTGCTGTCCGACACCCCGAAGACGATCTCGAACTTCACGCCCGGATGGACGACGGCCCGCTCGAACACCCGTACCGCATCGCCGTGGCTGAGGTGGTGTGGATGTTCGGGCTGATCGCGTTCTGCGTTGAAGTTGCCGATGCGGACCGACACCACCTCCATGTCGAAGCGGGATGAGTACATGTACCCGAGATTCTCACCGAAGACCTTGCTGATGGTGTAATAATTCCCCGGCACCGGCATCATGTCGACGGTCCGCATCTGTTCCGTGGGATAGGCCCCGAGGATGCCGGCCCGACTGGCGAAGGCCAGGCGCCTGACCCCCTGCTCGCGGCAGGCTTCAAAGACGTTGTAGGTGCCAATGATGTTGTTCTGCAGCACCTGCTCCCAAGTCGCCCCACCGCCGGGATGGCCACCCAGGTGGATCACGGCATCCATACCCTCGACGGCATCCGCCAACAGGTCGAGGTCGGCCACGCTGCCGACGATAGTGTCGTCCAGTTCGGGCATCGGTTGCAGATCGAACCCGCGCAGCTCATGGCGCTCGCGCAGGCCACAGACCAGCGTCTTGCCGATCCGCCCCGCGGCGCCGGTTATCAGCAATCGCATCGCTAGCTCCTTCGCCGGCGGACTGCCGGCAGGGACCAGAACATCGCTTGGGTTGACCGGCCCGTCCAGGCGGTCTGCCGCCGACCGCGCGCGTGGTCGGCGGGAACTGCAGGTGACCTAGTACTACCCGGTCGCCACCAGCACAAGCCCGACGAACGTCATGGCCACACCGACGAGTTTCGGCCTGTCGGCCGCTTCCTTCAGAATGAAGATGCCCAAGGCGGCCCCGAGCGGAATGCTCAGCTGCCGGAAGCCCAACACGTAACTGACGTTCTCGGCATGGGCGAAGGAGACTAGAACCATCAGATAGGTCACGTACATGACGACACCCGCCAGCAGCGCCTGGTTCGCGCGATGGCGGATTACCAACCGCAACTCCTCCCGCCCACGCCGTCGCGGAATGACCAGGATGGCCAGTCCGAACGCCGCCCCCGCCGCCTGCAGGCAGCCGTAGACGACGGTAACCCCAACTACTTCCCGAACCGACATGTCGTCGGCGCGCAGCAGCCGCAGAGCTTCGTCGTCTACTAGCGAGTAGCCCGCGGTCGCGATGGCCGCCAGCAGCGCATACCCGCAGGTGGTGTTGAAATAGGTCTGCAGGTGCAGCTGGTCGAAACGCTGCAGCGGTACGGCAAGGCAGCCGACCACCACGAGGACTATTCCCAGCACACATTGCAGGGAAATCTGATGGCCTCGCCCCAGCAGCACGGTGATGGCCAGAACCGCGATCGCCGGCACCGAGCGCGCCAGCGGGTAGGCCACAGAGATATCACCCCGGCGGTAAGCCCCTGCCAGCGCGCCGAAATACAGAGTCATGAAAAAGGCAGTCCCCAGCAGCAGAGCCCAGAAGCCGGGCGGCAGACCGTCGGGTAGCAGAGACCGATAGAAGATCAGACCAGGCGAGAGCAGGGCCGCGCCGGCCAGCGTGCTGACCAGGAAGAAGGCGGCCGACGAGCGCGCCCGCCGGCTGATCAGGTTCCAGCCGGCGTGGAGAAAGGCGGAGGCCACGATCAGCAGGATCGCCGTTGCGGTCAACCGGCTGCTCCTGCACAGCGCCGGATCAGCGAGCCGACCTCGTGGTCAGGCGCGTCAGCGTGCTGAGTCAGGTCTGCTTCGCTTGTCTGAAGTCGCTGATGGCGCCGCGGGTGACCGTTTCGAGAATCCACACGTCGCCTTTGGACAGGATCACCCGGAAACCCGCGTCGAATGCCGCCTTGATGCCGGCCGCCCCCTCCTCCGGATCCACTCCCGTGCTCAACGGCACCCCGGCATCGGCGGCGGCCTGCACCACCTTCTCAACCGCTTCCAGGAAGGTCGGGTGAGCGAACTGCAGGGGCACGCCCAGCGCGATGGACAGGTCGTAGGCGCCGAGGAAATAGGCATCGAGCCCGTCCACCGACATGATCTCGTCGATAGCATCGATCGCCTCCGCAGTCTCGACGATGATCGTGTAGAGAATGTTGTCGTTGGCGGTCTCGAAATAGTCCAGATCGAAACCATACCGGTGGGCGCGCTCGGGACCGTACCCGCGGTTGCCCCGAGGGGGATAACGACAGGCCTTCGCCCCCGCCTCGACCTCCGCAGCCGACTTCACCAAAGGCGCCAGGATCCCGCCGGGGCCCATGTCGAGGATGGTGCCGAAGGAGGTCGGATCGTTCACAGGCACCCGCACGAGCGCCGTCGCCCCGGTGCCGGCGATCGCCTGCAGCTGGCTCAGGATGCCGGTCTGGGTCTGCGGGCCGTGCTCAGCGTCGATGATGAGGAAGTCGTAGCCGGCGTGACCGAACAGCTCGGCGATACTGGCGTTGCCGGAGCGCAGCTGCGTGCCGATGGCCGGCTCGCCGCCTTCGAGCAACGATTTGAAGTGATTGCTCATGCGGCCACCCCCACGGCCTTGTTGAGCGCCGGCATCAGCTCCTTCGCGAACAGCTCGTTGCTGCGCCGCCAGCTGGCCCTGTCATCCCAGTCGAAGTTCATGTTGACCAAAGTCCCGAACGGACCAGTTTCCTCGATAACGCCGAGCAGGCGCCGCAGCACCTCGTCGACGTCGCCGGCGATGATCTGCTCCCGGAGGAAGTAATCCATGTCGATCTCGGCGTCGCTTACGTCGTCGTCGCGCTTGAAGACCCCGCGGCCGATCGCCCCGTCGAGGATGGTGCGGACGTACATGAAATTCTCCCCCATCGCGTTGCTGCGCACGCGCTCCTCCGCCTCCCGGGTTGTGTCGGCGAGAAAGATCGCGCGACACAGCTTGAAGTCGGCGCGGTCGGGTGTCCGCCCCGCCTCCACTGCCGCCTCGGCGTAGGTCTCCCAGATCTCGGCCGCCACGTTGGCAGTCACCAGGGCGGCGACGAACGGCTGGAAGCCAAACTTGCCCGCGGTCTTCATGCTGTACGAATTGCGCGACACCGCCGGCATGGCGATCGGCGGATGGGGCTGCTGGAGCGGCTTGAGGACATACCCGCAACCGATCTTCTCCGAGAACTGCTCAGTCATCTTGATCTGCCAGAACTGCCCGTCGATGTCGTACGGGGGCTCGGTTGTCCACAGCGTGAGGATCATCTCGATCGCCTCCCGGGCCATGTCCCCGCCCTGCTTCGGATCCAGACCGAACATCTCCATGTCCGAAGGGGTGCCGCCGGGGCCGAAGCAGAGGTTGAGCCGCCCCTTGGCCAGGTGATCGAGGAAAGCCAGCCGGGTCGCGATCTCCGCCGGGTTGTGCTGGTTGAGGCAGACCGGCGCCGGCCCCAGGCGCATCTGGCCGGTCTCCGGCAGGGCGCGGGCTATAAAGGCCTCGGGCAGCGGAATCGGCTCCCGCAGGAGCGTGTGGTGCTCGCCGATCCAGAATTCGTCGAATCCCAGCTCGTCGCACTGCACGATGAGCTCCAGGTCCTCGTCATAACACTGGGCCAGCGGCTTATCCTCATAGTGGTAGGGCATGATGAACATGCCGTAACTGATGGGCGCTGTGGCAGGCAATCTGGCGG
>CAYWBJ010000095.1:0-8783 GCA_964456165.1 uncultured Gemmatimonadaceae bacterium
GCGGATAGGCGATCCAATCCAGGTATTCGAGCGTGGCTTCGTGGACTTCGATCTCGGTTACTTTCACGATGTTCCTCCCGGTCCCCTACTCGCTCGCGGCGAATTCGAAGGCATAAATACTGGCATGCTGGAGGTGGAAGATCAGCCGCACCGGCTTGTTCCAGAGCGGCCGCACATCGCCGCTGCCCTGCCAGCGGACCTCGTGCCACACCTGATCGGGCGGGCCGCCGGCCAGCGGATCGCACAGCTCCAGGGCGAAGCCGGCGTACGGCCTGAACATGGGATCGAGCACCTCGACCCGGATGCTGCCGCCACAGACGTCGGCGTTGAGCCTGAGCCTGTCACCCTCGAAGACGAACTGCCGGGTTATCACCCGCCCGGTCTCGTACTCCGAGCGCAGCTGGGCCCAGCCCTCCTCCCTCAGAATCAAGGCACTGATGGTGGAGTCGTCATGGTCGAGGCCCCGCCGGTCTGCAACCAGGGTCGCCCGCTCCCGAGCGCCGGCGGCAAAGACCTCCTCGGGATGGATTCCGGACTCCTCGTCGCCAGGACTGCGCGGGGGCTCGTGCCCGTACCAGTGCTGTTTCTCGTGCCGGGCGCCGTGGAGGACGTAACTCTTGCCGCCGTGGACGAGCTGGCCGGCGACGGAGTTGGCGATGAAGCCGGCGTCGTAGCTGCCCGGAGGCCCGTTGGCTGCCCACGGCTCCTCGCCGCTGGCCCGCTGCCAGCGCACCCCGTCGCGGCTGCAGTAGAGGCTCAGGGTGGCGTAGGCCGTATCCCGCCAATTGTTCCCGCCCCGGAAGCACCAGATCGGCTCGGCCGCGAACTCGGTAACAATCCCGATGTACAGGCCGCCGACCTTGCGCACCGACATGTCGTGGAACTCGACGTGCGGCGGTACCCGGGACTCCCAATCGGCGGACAGCACCACTTCCTTCGGCGACCAATGAATGAAGTCGGCGCTCTCCTGGCGACCGATCTGCCGCTTCCGATGATTGAAGTTCCAGTGGTGCGAATACTGGCTGTAGGTAATCCAGCGCTGGATTGACTCGTCCCAGATGGCGCGCTGGAAGTGGTGGTGGCGCTGCGGCGAGTCCGCGTTCACCTCGGTCCACCGCAGGCCGTCGGGCGAGACGAGCATCGTCGACATTACCCGCTTCCCCTGCGCCCGGGCCCGGTCGCCGGGATTGTAGACCATGAGATACTTGCGCTCGGGATCGCTCCGATCCGGATTCAGAACCAGGGCGATGTGGTGGCCAGAGTCCTCCAGAACGATGTTGGTTTCACGACAGCCCTCGAAAGGCCGGCAGCGGTCGCTGACCGGCTTCGCCCAGTTGCGGCAATCGCTCGATTCGGCGTAACAGAGGATCATCCCCCGGTCGGCGAAAGGATCGTCCACCAGGGCCTGCGTGTACCACAGCTTGTAGATGCCGTCGTCCGGATCCTGCAGGGCGGCAGCGGGCCAGATCCGGTCACTCCGTTCCCACGGGTGGTCCTGCGCGTCGAGGATGGGAGCTGCGGGACGTTCCGGTGTCGGGATCACCCGCACAACGCCGTCGAGGTGGTCGAGGATGAAGTTGTCGAGAAAGAGCTGCCTTTCGGTGCCGATGTGCAGCCAGGGCACCTCGTACTGGGGCTGGAAATAGGGGTACGACACGTCCGCCGCCCGGCGGCCGGAGGCGGTCTCCGCCATGCGCCGCCGGACCGTATGCTGCTCTGACGGGTCCTTCCTCTCGGGTCTCTCACTCTCCGCCATGGGCCCGGTCTCTTCCGTCTCAGCCGACCCGCTCCGGCCGGCCCGAACGCACCGAGGCGTAGGCCGCCTCGCTCAGCTGCGCCACCCTCAGACCGCAGATCGGCGGCGCCTGCACCGCGGCGTCGCCGTGAATGGCGTCGACGAAGTTGCCCAGCGGCGCCTGGCCGCCGGCGGCCGCCCCCGGAAGCACTATATCCTCGCCTCTCCGGTGCAGCAACAGCGGCTCCTCGCGGCCGAAGCGGATCATGCCCTCCGTGCCGTAATAGCGGAATTCCTCGCGCCACTCCGGTGACAGCGACGTATAGGCCATGCTGCCGACCGCGCCGTTGGTGAACTCGCAGTTCACCGCCGTCAGCACGTCCACGTCCGTATCCCGCTGGTTTATGAAAGCCTGCACACGGACGGGCTCCAAGTCGGTGGTCCACAGCAGGATGTCGTTGATGTGGCTGCCGGTGTCCATGAAATGACCACCACCCGACAGCTCCGGGTCGGCCCGCCAAGAGGCACCCCGGGCGAAAATCGACAAGGCGTCCTGCGCGATCATGCTGGTCACCATCTGGATTTCGCCGATCGCCCCGTCCTGCAGCAGCTCGCGAACCTTGATGAACTGGCCTTCGCCGTGTCGCTGGTAGGCGATCGCCAGCACCCGCTGCTCGCGCTCGGACAGCTCCATCAGGTCGCGCGCGTCGGCGGCCGTAGTCGTCATCGGCTTCTCCACCAGCACGTGCAATCCGCGGGCCAGGCAGGCACGCACCTGCCCGGCGTGAAGGGTGTGCGGAGTCGTGACGACGGCAGCGTCGAACTCCTGGGTCTCCAGCATCGCCTCGAGGGAATCGTGCCTGCTGACCTCTTCCGCCCCCTCGCCGTGGGCGCCGGTGAGACGCTCGACTAAGGAAGCGACCGCCGCCTGGCTCGTATCGCAAACGGCCGTCACCCGGGCATCCTGGCGTCCGGCGACCTGGCTGGCGTGGCTGAATCCCATCCCTCCGGCTCCCACAATCGCGAATCGCAGCTCTGTCATCCTGTTACTCTCCTCTTTTTGCTGTAGTCCACGTCAAGTTAGCTGGGCTGCATAGAATCGGTTCTTCATCGCTACCCGCCGGACGTCGTGATAGTCCACGTGCGTGCCCGCCGGCGCCGGCCCGCGCAGGATGAACTCGGCGACGTCGTCCGTGTTGTAGCAGACGAAGGCCCAGTGCAGCGACTCGATCTCTCTTTCCACATCGGCCTCCAAATCCGGGTAGATCACCGGACCGGTGTCCACCTGCATCCGCCCCTCTTCGATCGCCACGTTCATCGTCCGCACCGGATACTCGACCACTGCCCGCTTCCTACCATCGGCGCTGGTCAGCTCGGTCCGGGCGACGATCGGCAGGTAGGTCATGGTCGCCTCGACCGTCTCTGCGTCGCTGGCGAGCTCCCGGGCTTCCGAAAAATTGCGGATGATGAACTCGTGCCGCTTCATCCGCTCCGCTACGGAGGCGACCGAACGCCAGTCGCCACCAAACCGGTTGAGGTCTCCGGTCCTGATGTGGCCGGCCATGAACTCGGTGTCGGAATGGATGCCGCAGTATTCGTGGTTGGGCTGCTGCCAGAGCACCTCCTCCTGGTACATCCACTCGGTGCGGCATGGGGAAATGAGACGGTACTCGGTCTTGTTGCCGGACTCGTCGGTCACCCAGCAGCGCGAATCCAGCAGGGCGCGAACCGTGTTCTCCCAGGGCTTGTGACCCGGGACCCGGTTGTCTTTCTGGTTGCGGATGCTGGTCCAGATGATGTACGAGTTGCCGTAATCGGTTATCTGCATTCTGGCTCTCCCTAAGCGGCGCCCCGGGAACGGAAGCGGACTTCGTCGGTCGGATCGTAACGGCACTCAGAAGATGCGCCTCACGGCATCCATGGCGCAACGACTAGGCCACTTCGGTCTATCCGCCTGACCTCGTCCCCGAACGGAACAAATCGTAGAGCCAGCCCTTGACCGCCCCTCGTTGTCGGACAGTTTCAATCCGCAACAGCCATCCAGGAGACAGCACCATGATGCACGTGGGAACACAGCAGTTCAACACATCCGACGAAGACCTGGAGTACCTCGCCCGCCACGGCGTCAGGAACAAGAACGAGAACTTCATCACCTTCCACCGCAACTACGGCTGGGACGTCGACGAGCTGGTCGAGAAAAGAGAGAAGTGCGCGAGCTTCGGCATCGATATGGAGATGGTGGCCCTGCCGATCGCCCACTTCAACGTGGACGGCAGGGAGACGCCCAACTACATGCTTGGAAACCAGAAGGAGGGCGACAAAGAGATCGAGCTGGTGTGCAACATGGTGCGGCAGGCCGCGGAGGCCGGTATCCCGGCGATCAAGTACTACCTGTGCGAGATGCCGAACCAGCGCACCGAGAGCGTGCCGCTGGGCCGCGGCAATTCCCGCTACAGCACCTGGGACCTGGAGCAGGCCGACGACTCACCCGCCTACGACAAGCCGGTCACCGCCGAGACCAACTGGGAGCGGATCACCTACTTCCTCGAGCGTGTCATCCCGGTGGCCGAGGAATGCAAGGTGCGCATGGCCTGCCACCCCTGCGACCCGTGGCTGCCACCCGGCTTCAAGGGGGTCGACCGGGTACTGGGCGGCTTCGAGGGATTCAAGCACTTCATCGAGATCTGCCCCAGCCCCTACCACGGGCTCAACCTCTGCCTGGGATGCATGGCCGAGAGTGTCACCAACCCGCGTCAGGCGGTCCCGGAGATCATCCGCTACTTCGGCGAGCGCAACAAGCTCCACCTCATCCATTTCCGCAACATTGTCGGCGGCCGCAACAAGTTTCAGGAGGTCTGGCCGGACGAGGGAGTGATGAACATGCACCGCAACATGCAGGCGCTGAAGGAGGTGGGCTACCGACACATGATCGTGCCCGATCACGCGCCGGGGCACCCGGACAGCGACCAGAAACAGGCCTGGGCATTCGAGTTCGGCTACATCATCGCCATGATCCAGGCGGTGTTCGACGAGGGCGCCTGGGCCAAAGCAGCTGAAACCTCAGGGGTGGCTGCCGCCGACCAGTAGCGAAGGGGCTGCCGCCGGCTCGATCAGCACGTCGACACAGGCCGGCTTGCCCGCCGCCACTGCCCGCTCGATCGCGCCCTCCAGTTCAGCAGGGTCTTCGACCCGCTCGCCGTGGGCGCCCAGCGCCTGCGCCACCTGGTCGTAGCGGCTAGGCAGCAGATCGCAGGCGATGGTGCGCTCCGCCCCGTAGGAGTTGAGTTGGATCTGGTGCTCGGCGTTCCAGCGCGCGTCATTGCCGACGATCACCACCACCGGGATGCCATAGCGAACCGCCGTGTCGAGCTCCATGCAGTGGAATCCGAAAGTGCCGTCCCCCTGGAAGACGAATACCGGGTTTTCCGGGAACCGCAGCGCCGCCGCCAATCCCATCGGCAGAGAGCTGCCGATCGAGCCGGCGGTGCCGTTGATGATCCGGCGCCCGGCGACCAGGCCGGCCTGCGCCCACTGGCCGAACTCCCCCCCATCGCTGACGAACGTCGCGCCATCGTCCAGGTAGGGCTGTACCGCAGCGCAGATCCGTAGCGGATGGATCGGCCGGGCCGCTGACCGGCGCAGACCGGCCCACGCTTCCGGCTCGGCGGCCAGTGCCGCCTCCACCCGGGCCCGCCAGGCCTCGTTTTTCACCCCATCTCCTCCTGCCTCCGTCATCTGCTGCATCACCTGAACCGGATCCGCCTGAATCCGCAGCGCCACTGCGTCGGCGTCCCTGAGCTCGGCCGGATCCGGCTCTACCTGCACGAAACGACAACCCGCGGCGAAAAAAGGGGGCACGCCGAAGCGGAGCCCGAAGTCTAACTTCCGCCCCAGCAGCAGCACGACGTCGGCCTCCTTCAGGCAGTTCACCGCTTCGTGCAGGGCCGGATCGTTGACGCCCCTCGGGCTCTCCATCAGCAGGGCGGGACAACCGGTGGCTACCGCCAGCGCCCCGACCTGGGCGCGCCGCTCGGGGCGCATGAACGCCGGACCGGCAAGGATCAACGGCCGCTCGCCAGCGGCCAGCATGTCTAGAGCCTGCCGGACCTCGTCCCCCTCCACCGACGGGCCTCCGCCATCTTCGGCTGCCGGCGCTGCGGCAGCGGCCTCCTTGAGAACGTCGTCGGGAAGGCTCAGGTGCACCGGTCCAGGGCGCGATGACCGGGCCAGCCGGATCGCCCTCGCGACCGCGGAGCCGACCTCGTCCGCCGCGTCCACGCGCCATGCCGCCTTGGTCACCGGCGCGGCGACCCCGACCTGGTCCACCTCCTGGAAGGCACCTCGCCCAAGCTGGCTCACCGGCGCGTGACCGCTGATCATCAGCAGCGGCGATTCGGCCATCAGGGCGACGTAGAGCGCCGAGATCGCGTTCAGGTGACCCGGACCGGCGGTCAGCAACGCCACCCCCGGCTCGCCGGTCAAACGCCCCCAGCCATCCGCCATGTGCACTGCGGCCGCCTCGTGGCGGGTGTGGATGACCTCGATGTCGCGGCCAATCGTCGCGTCGTACACCGACATGATCTGATTGCCGGAAAGCGAGAAAAGATTGCGCACTCCAGCCGCCACCAGCGCGTCTATCAGATGGATCGCCCCTGTTCCCTGCATCTGAACTCCACTGTAGTTGTAGTTGTTGCCTGAATCACCGGACCCAGGAGTTGACCTGACTCACAGCACCTGCCGGTCAAACTTCCACAGAAGTACGCCATGCTGCAACGAACCCCTCAACCTGAATTCGGCCCCCCGTCGCGCCGCCAGCCAGTATTCTCCGCGCCGCATCAGGCTCGGAGGCCGGAACCCACCCTGCTTGCTCCGGGGGTCAGGCCGGTGTCGGTTCCGGAGCCGGCCGGCCACGACCGTCACGCGCTTGCAGGCACCGACCCCAGGCCTTACCCTTCCCGCCCTTCACGCAACAGTTCCCCGGAAGGCCTATGGAAATCCGCGGCGTGCGCGAATCCGAGCTGCGGGAAATGATCGACCTGCAGTGCGCCATCCATAACCCGAGCGGCCACCAGCGCTACCACCAGTACATCCACGGGGACTCCAGCTACCGCCTCGACCAGACCCGGGTGGTTGTCGTCGACGAACGCATCGTGGCGACGATGCGGGTATGGGACAGGGAGATGCGTGTCGGCTCGACCCCCCTGCGGATGGCCGGCGTCGGCGGCGTCGGCACCCACCCGGACCACCGGCGACAGGGGTACGCGGCGGCGATGATGCGCGACGCCGCCGACTGGTTCCGCTCCGCCGGCTATCAGATGGGGCTGCTGTTTACCGAGATTCCCTGCCGCTACTACGCCCAGTTCGGGTGGGCCAGCGTGCCCGTTCAGGGCTTTGCGATAACCCCCCGCAGGTTCACCTCGCCGTCCGCAGACGGCCCGACCGTTGAGGCCTACGACGATGACCGCGACCTGGACCAGGCGGCCCGGTTGTACGCAGCTTTCAACGCGGATCAGAGCGGCTCCATCGTACGCCACCGGCCGCACTGGGACACCGCCCCGGCCCGGCTGCGCGACCTGCTGCCGACTGTGGTGACGCGACGCGATGGCGAGCTGACGGGCTACATGAACTACCTGATCGACGGTGCGGAAGCCACCCTGCTCGAGGTAGCATACGACCACGCGGACCCGGCGATCCTGCCGGCGCTCGTCGGGCATTTTGCCCGGGAGTGCGCCGGCGCCGGAGTCGAGCGGATCGCGGGCGAGATTCCCCACCGTCACCCGGTGGTGGAGCTGCTGCTGCATGCCACTGCCGGCGACCTGGCCCTGCTGGGTCAGAATTCCATGATGGCGCTCGCCGTGGACTTACGCGCGATCCTCCACACCCTGCTGCCGGAGCTGCAGTCCCGGATAGCGGCAGCCGCCGCTGTGCCGTCCGCGGTCGCACTTCGCATGGAAATTGGCGCCGAACGCTGCACGCTGGAGCTCGATGAGGACGGCCGGTTGCACGTGGCGGGACCGCGTCCCGGCGCAGTTCCCCTGCCGTTGCCCGGCGGGATCTTCTGGCGCGCCCTGTTCGGCGAGTCGGACTGGGATCAGCTCGAGGCCGCCCTCTGCGCGCTGAAGGGCCGCATTCCGCCGGCGGCCAGCCACCTGATGCGCACCCTCTTCCCTCGGCGCGAGGTCATCCTCTGGACCCCCGACCACTTCTAGTGCGTTGACCATGGTCCTGGTCACCGGCGCCAGCGGCTACCTTGGCCGGCGGGTCGTCCGCCACCTCCGCGAAGCCGGACGCGCCTGCGTCGGCACCTGCTTTTCGACCTCTCCCGGAGAGCTGGCCACCGAGCGCCTGGACCTACGTCGCCGGGCCGACGTCGCCGCGCTGGTCGAGCGGGTGCGGCCGCATGCGGTGATTCACTGCGCTGGCTCGGATCGCGGTGAGGAGGTGCGCGAGGCCATCGTCGGCGGCACGCGCAACCTGGTCGATGCCCTCCACGGCACCAATACACGCCTGCTCGTCCTCTCCACCGACGTGGTGTTCGATGGCCGCGACGGCCCCTACACCGAGACCGACAGGCCGAATCCCCTGCACGAGTACGGTCGGGCCAAGGTGGAAGCCGAGGCAATCGCGGCGGAACATCCCGGCGCGGTCGCCGTCCGCTCCTCCCTTATCTACGACCTGGACGAGATGGATCACGCCACCGCCGGAATGACAGCCCGCCTGCGCGCCGGCGAAACCCTCCAGTTGTACACCGACGAGCTGCGCAGCCCGGTCTGGCGCCGGAGCCTGTGCCAAGCCTGCCTCGCGCTGGTCGACAGCGACTTCGCCGGTCCAATCCACGTGGGCGGCGACGACGCCCTCTCCCGCGCCGAGTACGCCCGCAAGCTCTTTGCCTGGTGGCAGGTGGACTGCACCGACCGGGTGCTGGAGGTGCCGGCCGCCAACCCGGTGCGGCCGCGAGACTGCCGCCTCGACACCACGCTGGCGCGCCGCATCCTTTCCGTACCCCTACCTGGCGTCGACGCCGTCCTCGCGACCGCCCACGCCTGAT
>CAYWBJ010000096.1:0-9003 GCA_964456165.1 uncultured Gemmatimonadaceae bacterium
AAATCGCCGCGGTCCGCGTGCGTCAGCACGACCGGGGCACCGCAGCGCAACAGCAGCAGGTCGCGAAGGCAGACCTGACAACCCTGCAGGAAGCGCTCCAGTTGACCGCGCGCCGCCCTGGTCCCCAGCTCGTCGGCAACACGCCAGTAGACCTCGTCCTCCCCGTGGATGCCGCCGAGCAGGAATTCCTCCACCCGGTCCACCACCGCGTCGAACTCGCCGGCGGCGATCTGTAGCGCACGCTGCAGACTGCCATCGGCCATCCTCACTGCTTGCTCGAGGCGATCTCGCGCCATCCCGCCATCGGCCAGGGCGCGGCGTATCTCCCCTTCGGGCAACCGCTCGGCCGGCACATGCTGGCAGCGTGACAGGATGGTAGGCAGTATCCGTTCCGGGTAGCTCGAGACAAGGATGATGACCGCGTTGGGCGGTGGCTCTTCCAGCGTCTTGAGCAACGAGTTGGCCCCGGCGACGTGCATGCGATCGACCTCGAACAGCAGGGCCACCCTCAGCGCCGAGGTGGTCGGCGCGTAGACCATTTCCCGCTGCAGCACCCGCAGTTGCTCGCGGGCGATGTTGCTTGCCGATTCGACCGACGAGGCCAGATCGGCCACATACTCCAACGCAACGAGGCGCATCGCCTCCAGATCGACCTCACCGCGCGCCGTAGTTGGCAGCAGAACGTGCAGATCGGGATGGGTCAGTGCGTCGCATCGACGGCAGGACGCACACTCGTCGCAGGAATCCGCCCCGGCCCGCTGGCAGTGGAGTGCCTTGGCCAGTTCGAGGGCCAGCCGACGCTTGGCCGTGCCTTCCGGACCGGAGATGAGAATCGTGTGGGGAAGACGCTCAGAGCGAAACCAGGCGTCGAGCAGGGCTTTGCCTCGGATCTGGCCGGGCACCTTGGCGAACGACACCGGCTACGGCTTCAGCAGGCTCTCCAGCGTGTCGACCGAGAAGAAGTGGGCCTTGTCGACTTCGACGGCCAGCTTCACTTCCTGATCGACGACGGGCATGTGCAGCGGGTCCACACGTGCCACGAAGGAGGACTTGCCCGTGGTCAGATAGAGGAAAACCTCGTTGCCCATGGGCTCGACGACTTCGACGGTCGCACCAATTTCGGCGGTAACCGCACCCGGAGTCACCGTGTCGGGATCGTGAATATCCTCCGGACGGATACCCATTGTAACCGTCTGCCCGGTGAAATCCCTGAGGCGATCGCTGTGCCCGGCAGGGAGCGCGATCTGCATCTTGCCCTCGTCGAAGGTCATCCCGCTACCGTTGCCCGTCAGCGAGCCGCTGATCAGGTTCATCGACGGACTGCCGATGAAGCCGGCCACGAACTGGTTGATCGGATGGTTGTAGAGATTGAGGGGCGTGTCGATCTGCTGAATCAGACCGTCCTTCATCACGACGATGCGGTCACCCATGGTCATCGCTTCCACCTGGTCGTGGGTCACGTAGATCATGGTTGCTTCCAGGCGTGAGTGCAGCTTGCTGATCTCTGCCCGCATCTGTACCCGGAGCTTGGCGTCGAGATTCGATAGTGGCTCGTCGAAGAGAAAGACCTTGGGCTTGCGCACGATCGCCCGGCCGACCGCCACCCGCTGCCGCTGTCCTCCGGAGAGCGCCTTCGGCTTTCTCTCGAGCAGGTCCTCGATGCCCAGGATCTCGGCCGCCTCGCGGACGCGCGCGTCGATCTCCTCTTTCGGGTACTTCCGCAGCTTGAGCCCGAACGCCATGTTCTGGTAGACGGTCATGTGCGGATAGAGCGCGTAGTTCTGGAACACCATGGCGATGTCCCGATCCTTGGGCGGCACGTCGTTGACCAACTGCCCGTCGATGTATATCTCACCGCTGGTGATCTCCTCGAGGCCTGCGATCATCCGCAGCGTAGTCGACTTGCCGCATCCGGAGGGGCCCACCAGCACGACAAACTCCTTGTCGGCGATCTCGATGTTGGCGCCGTCGACGGCTACGACCTCCTTGTCGAAAACCTTCCGTACCTCTTTCAGTCTCACTTCTGCCATTTCAGTCTCCAGTCGAAGTCACAGGTTCCGGCCCATCAGCAGGGCGTGATCGCCGGGATCGGCGTAATGGTTCCACCGTATCGAATCCGTGGTGAAGCCGTGGCGCACGTAGAGCCGCCGGGCGGCGTGGTTCGAGTACCGGACCTCCAGATTGCAGCGCCTGCACGTCGCGCTGGCTTCCTCCAGCACGCGGCTGAGAAGCCTGGTGCCATTGCCCGCGCGCCGTCTCCCCGGCTCGACGGCCAGGGATGCTAGGTGAAAGGTTTCCTCCTCGCGGTAGCCGACGGCGTATCCTACGACCCTGCCTCCGTAGCGGACAGCGAGGGACAAGATGTCGGCAGCCCGAATCAGGGTCAGCAGCTCGTCGCGAGACCAGGGATGGCCGAACGATTTGGTCTCGATCCGCGTCACCTGTTCGAGGTCGTCCTCGTGCAGCTCACTGACAACGCCCTCGGAGAGACTGGCATCCGGGACGATCGGCATACTCATCCCTTTGCCCCCGCCGTCGCCTCATCCACGTAGGGCGGCCTGATGTACTCCGGCTCGGCGCTGGCGAGATCCGCCTCGTCGCCAGCGAAGTACTTGCCGACCCCCAGCCAGCCTACCGCCCCAGCGTCGGGCCGCAAGCAGTGAAGCGGCGCCACCAGGGCCTCAGTCTCGATTTCGTCGTTCGCCATCAACGCTCCGACATCTCCGAGATAGACGGTCGTCTCACCTCCCCGTTCCTCGATCACCTGATGCGCATCGACGATGCGGACGTCGGACAGGGGTTGAGGTTGGCCCTGATCGGTAGCGTAAAGCGCAGTGTACACCTGGCCCCTCCTGGCGTCCAGCATCGGACAGACCGGCGCACGTGCGTACGGCACCCTGGCTGCCATGCCGGCCAGGGTCGGTACGGTCAGCAGAGCGGCGCCGGCGGCCAGGCAGAAACCCTTGGCAGCACTGAGGCCAATTCTCAGCCCGGTGAAAGATCCCGGCCCGACGGAAACGGCGACGCCGTCCACATCCTCGATGCGCTCGTCGACACCTTCGAACATCGCCTCTACTTCCGTGAACAACCGTTGCGAATGGTATCTGCCAGTATCGAAGTAGCGCCCGGCGATCGTGCGCTCGTTGGAGACCAGAGCCACACTTCCAGCACTGGTGGCTGTCTCGATCGCCAAGACCAGCGCCCGGCGGCCGCCACTCACAGCAAATCCAGCTGCTCGCCGCTGACCGGACCGTCGTCGGGCGGCAACCGGCCGAGATGGTGATAGGCCTCCGCCATAGCCACCCGACCGCGCGGCGTGCGCTTCAGGTATCCCTCTTTGATGAGGTAAGGCTCGTACACCTCCTCGATCGTCTCCTGCTCTTCGCCGACGACGGCGGCCAGGTTTCCGAGTCCGACCGGTCCACCGTCGAACTTCTCGATTATCGCTGTCAGGAGGCGCAGGTCGATCTCGTCCAACCCTTTGTCGTCTACGCTCAGCATGGCCAGTGCAGCCGCGACCGTACCGGTGTCGATCGATCCGTCACCCTCGACCTGAGCGTAGTCCCGCACCCGCCGCAGCCACCGCTTGGCAACGCGGGCAGTTCCGCGCGAGCGGCGGGCGATCTCGGTAGCTGCGGGATCGTCGATGGCGAAACCCAGCAATCTCGCGTCTCGCTTTACGATGTCGGCCAGTTCCCCGGTTGTGTAATAGTCCAGATGGATGGTGATGCCGAACCGGGCGCGCAGCGGCGACGTCAGCAGGCCTTGTCGCGTCGTCGCCCCGACGAGTGTGAAAGGCTCGAGTGGGATCTGCACCGACCGGGCCTGGGGACCCTGGTCGATCATGATGTCGATCCGGAAGTCCTCCATCGCCGAGTAGAGGTATTCCTCCACGACGCGGTTGACGCGGTGCACCTCGTCAATGAACAGCACGTCCTTGGGACCCAGGCCCGTGAGGATGCCGGCTAGGTCGCCCGGGCGCTCGAGCAAGGGTCCCGAGGTGGCCTGCATCTGCACGCCCAATTCCAGCGCGATGACGTGAGATATGGTCGTCTTCCCCAATCCGGGAGGACCGTACAGCAGCGTGTGGTCCATGTGCTCCCCGCGCTGCCGCGCTGCCTTGATGGCGATGCGCAGCTGCTCCTTGGCCCTCTCCTGGCCCAGCATTTCGTCCAGAGAGGTAGGTCGCAACGTGTTGTCGAACTCGCCATCTTCGTCGCTAGCGCTCGGGTCGATGAGTCGGTCCGCCATCACTTCTAGCGCTCCTTGAGAGCGCCCTTGATGAGCTCCTGCACGCTCCGCGATGAGCCGTTCTTGGCGGCCTTAGCAACCGCCTGGCGCGCTGCGCTATCCGTGAATCCCAAGGCTGCCAGGGCGAGCACCGCCTCTTGCACCACACCTCCAGACGTCTCGTCCCCGGCCTGCTCTACGCCGCCGCCGACGCTGGCCTGCACCTTGTCCTTCAGCTCCACGACCATCCGTTCGGCCGTCTTCCTGCCGATGCCCTTGATCGCGGTCAGCTCCGAGACGCGCTCGTGGAAGATGGCGTCGTTGAGAGCCTCCACTGTCATGCCGGAGAGGATCGTCTGGGCGGAGCCCGGACCGATGCCCGAGATGCCGATCAACTGCACGAAGGCATCCCGTTCCTTGGCGTCGGCAAAGCCGAACAACTGCTGGCGGTCCTCGCGAATGTAGTGGTAAGTGAGAAGCTGGATCTGAGCACCGACTGCAGGAAGTTGGTCATACGTGAGAAGTGAAATGGCGATGCCGTAGCCAATTCCACCCCCATCGCCGCCGACCTCGATCACGGCGAACGTCGGCGACTTGCGCGTGAGTGTTCCTCTGACGTGGACGATCACGAAGAAGCTCCTACCGTCTTCTCGCTCGCTTGAGCAGGGCTTCGACCTCGGGTCTGGGCCGGTGAGTTGATGCCGGAACCGCGACAGCCGACCTGGCCAGGTGGCACAGAGCTAAAGCCAGGGCGTCGGAGGCATCGTGCGGCTCGGGAGGCTCCCGCAACCCAAGCATCTTGGCGATCATGTAGCGCACCTGCTCCTTGGTGGCCCGCCCGCGTCCGACCACGGACTTCTTGACTGCGGCCGGAGCGTAGTGGGCAATCGCCAGCCCCGCCTTGGCGGCGGCCAGCACGAGCACGCCGCGCGCCTCACCAAGCCGCGCAGCGGCAGTCGGATCCTTCCCGAAGAAGGTGGTCTCGACCGCAGCCTGCTCGGGGCGCCACGACTGGATAAGCTCGGTTAGGCCGTCGTACATGAAGACCAGCCGGTCCTCGAAGGGGAGGCCAGTCTTCGGGCGCAGGCAGCCGCTGGCCAGGTAGCGAATGCGGCGTTGCTCTTGCTCCACCACTCCGAAACCTGTGCTGGTACTGCTTGGGTCGACACCGAGTACTATCAATCTATGCGAGAAATGACCAGAGCTAGTGAGCGCCGCCGTGGGCTCAGGCAGTCATGCGCTGGAGGTCTTCTTCCTGGATGTCGAAGTTCGAGAACACTTTCTGAACATCGTCGAGATCCTCGAGATCTTCCAAGAGGCGGATGATCTGCTCGATCTCCTTTCCCTGCACCTCCAGCATGTTCTGTGGCAGCCAGGCCAGCGATGCCTGGGAGAAGGCGATCTCGTTGTCGTCAAGCGCCTTTTTTACCTGGTCGAACCCGGCGACCGGGGAGATCACCTCGAAGATTCCTTCGGAATCGTGGAGATCCTCGGCACCGGCATCCATAACCGCCAGCATGAGGTCCTCCTCTTCCATGCCGTTCTTCTCGACCTCTATCACACCGCGCTGCTCGAACATCCAGGCCACCGAACCGTTTTCTGCCAGATTTCCGTTGTGTTTGCTGAACACATGCCGCAGCTCGGCCACGGTGCGATTCTTGTTGTCGGTCAGCGTCTCGACCATGACGGCTACCCCCCCCGGACCGTAGCCTTCGTAGACGCCGGCTTCGTAGACGGCCCCCGGCTCATCGCCGGTGCCGCGGCGGATTGCGCGATCTATCGTTGCCTGAGGCATATTGGCAGCCTTGGCGTTCTGCACCGCTGCCCGCAATTGGGGATTGGCGGTTTCGTCACCGCCATTGCGCGCACTGATCGTCAATTCGCGAATTATCTTGGTGAACAACTTGCCTCTCTTGGCGTCGTTAGCACCCTTCTTTCGCTTTATCGTACTCCACTTGGAATGGCCGGACATGGGGCCTGTTCCTTCCTGAATCTACCCTGCGTATGCGCAGGGAAAATCTACCACCTGAGACCAACCGGGGCAACCGGACCGGCCGTGCGGCGAAATGAGAAACGGCTCTCGCGCCTCTGGCGCGAGAGCCGTAGAGATGGGCCAGAAAACCAGACCGATCAGGCCGCCTCTTTCTTGGAGGCGGCTATGATCTTCTCCATCTGGTCGCCGGGAACTTCCTCGTAGCGCTCAAACTTCTGCGTGTGCAGGCCCTTGCCATGGCTCATCGAGCGCAGGCTCGTCGCGTAGCGGTCCAGCTCCGAAAGCGGCACCTCCGCCCGCACGATCTGGAAGTGACCGTCGCTGTCGATGCCGCTGATGCGACCCCGACGCGAAGAAACATCGCCCATCACGTCGCCCATGTACTCCTCCGGCATGGTCACCTCGATGCTATATATCGGTTCCAGCAGAACCGGCTTGGCCTTGAGAAACGCCTCCTTGAATGCGTTGGATCCGGCCAGCTTGAATGAGACCTCATCGGAATCGACCGGGTGGTGCTTGCCGTCGTAGACCACGGCCGAGACATCCACCACCTGGTATCCGGAGACGGGACCCTCGTCGAGCGATTCCACGATGCCCTTCTCCACCGCCGGGATGAAGTTGGTTGGGATATTGCCGCCTACCACCTCGCTGGCAAAGTTGAAGCCCGCCCCCCGTTCCTTGGCCTGTACCCGCAGGTAGACCTCGCCAAACTGACCTTTACCGCCGGTCTGCTTCTTGTGCCGGTGGTGTCCCTCGGCATTGGCTCGGATAGTCTCGCGATAGGGAATGCGGGGCGATTCTGTTTCTATCTCCACGCTGTAGCGCTCCTGCAGACGCCGGCTAACAGAGTCGAGATGGACGTCCCCCTGAGTGAGCAGGAGCGACTGGCGAATCTCCGGGTCGTAGGTGAAGAGGAAAGTGGGATCCTCTTCCCGCAGAGCCGCCATGCCGGTAGCGATGCGATCTTCACCGCCCCGCTCCTTCGGGTGAATGGCAACGCGGATCAACGGCTCTGGGAATTCGATACCGGGAAGCTTCAACGACTGCCCCTTGGTGCACAGCGTGTCGCCAGTGTGGGTCTCGCGCAGTTTTACCAGGGCCACGATGTCGCCGGCAACAGCCTCATCGACCTCGACCCGCTCGTGGCCGTTGAGTTTGAACAGCTGCCCGATGCGCTCATTCGACCGCTGGATTGGATTGGTCGCTTCGTCACCGGACTTCAGAGTCCCCGTATAGACTCTCAAAAGAGTGAGTTCACCGACGTGCTGTTCGGCCAAGGTCTTGAACACGAATGCGGCGAGCTGCGGATCACGCGGATCCAGGTTAACCTCATTGCCCTCTTGATCCGCCCAGGAGAGCCCGGCCGACTCGTTCGCGGCCGGCAAGTATTCGACTGCCCCGTCGAGCAACCGGTCGACGCCAGCATTGTTTAAGGCATCACCGAACAGGACGGGTGTAATCTCCTTCTGGACGACCGCTTTTCTCAGTCCAGACTTGAGCTCGTCGATGCTCAAGTCACCCTCGCCGAAGTACTTCTCCATCAGTTCCTCGTCGGTTTCAGCGACGAACTCGACGAGTTGCTCGTGCAGGGTCTGGGCCTCATCCTGCACGTCGGCAGGAATGTCGGCCACCGCCGGCTTCCCGTCGGCATAGGTCACCAGTTGCATTTCGACCAGGTCGACGAGCTGGTTGAAACCCTCACCCGGGTTGACCGGATGCTGCAGCTGCACCACCTGCCGACCGAAACGTTCCCGCGCGGTCTCAAGTACCTGATCAATGTCAATCTCGGCGCGATCGCATTTGTTGATGAACAGACATTTGGGAACACCGTACTCGTCGGCGAAACCCCAGACCCTTTCGGTGCCGATTTCCACGCCAGCTGACGCATCGATGACAACTACCGCAGCGTCGGCCACCCGCGTAGCCCCCTTGGCCTCAGCGATGAAGTCGGCGTAGCCGGGCGTGTCCATGAAGGTAACCTGGGCCGAATTCCAGTCACCGTGAATAGCCGAGACCTTGATCGAATGCTGGCGCTCGATCTCCTCCTTGTCGTAGTCGGCCAGAGTGGTTCCATCTTCGATGCGACCGAGTCGATTGGTCAGTCCGAGATTTAATGCCAAAGCTTCGGTGAGAATCGTCTTGCCCGCCCCGCTGTGTCCGGTTAGGGCAATGTTCCGTATCTGATGGGCGCTATGGGCCACGAGTCTGCCTCCTGAACTTGCCGGAAATGTCGCGCTGCGAAATGCCGGATTTCATGGAAGAAAAGAGCACGAAAAGCTAATTTTGCTCACTTGGACTGTCAAGCAACAAAAAGCCCGCCCTTGTCGTGACCGTTGTCACGCAAAGACGGGCTTCTTGAATTAATTCCGGCAGCGTCCTACTCTCCCACCGGGTCTCCCCGGCAGTACCATCGGCGCTTGAGGGCTTAACTGCTCTGTTCGGAATGGGAAGAGGTGTTTCCCCTCCGCTATGACCACCGGAAAGCTCTAATGCTCCTCTCAACCGAATACAGATCCACGCGATATCCACCTGTTCTACTTGGGCCTCACCAACCGACGATGCGACTGTCGCAGGCAAAAATGATCAAGCCTCACGGCCAATTAGTATTGCTCGGCTTCACACATTGCTGCGCTTCCACCTGCAACCTATCAACCTCGTAGTCTACGAGGGGCCTTCAGGTGGGTTAACCCCACGGGATATCTAGTCTTGGAGTGGGCTTGACGCTTAGATGCTTTCAGCGTTTATCCCTTCCGAACGTAGCTACCCAGCGATGCTCCTGG
>CAYWBJ010000097.1:0-17516 GCA_964456165.1 uncultured Gemmatimonadaceae bacterium
TCCTTGCTCTACTGAGCTATTATGATGCGGCAGCACTTTTCATTTACCAAGCCCCTATTCGGGGATATTTATACGAATTGGCGCCTATCCTCTTTTCCAACTCAACATCTGATTGCACCGGATCCACAGCCGAGTCAAGACAAGCGATGGGCGATTAGCCATCGTCCCGATTCAATTATGGACGATAGGCCTGATGTAGGTCTTGTTGTTGAGGATATTATTGACAGAATTTCTTGAGAAGGAATTCCTTATACGAGTCGGGATCTGCTGACGATTCAGTGTATCGGCCACCTTGCCCAACGATTGATGTTGGGAATACAGCTTGATGATCTTCGCCACCACCACAGCCTCTAATTTTACCTCTCCAAGCCCCTTTTTATCCTTTCTCTCATAGCCATATACCGACCCCCGAAGCCTTCAACACTGAACAAGCCATCATTATCAACCCCTTTGAGGAGGGGACGGATGTTGTCGGCGGGATATCGATTCACCGACAAAAGGCAATTTACCATAAACATCCCTTCCGGTGTGTCTGTGAAGATGTTCTCGTCCACACTATGGATCTTGTTGTCCTTGCCGAGACACACGGAGATGAAGTTTATGGAGAGTTCAGTACTGCGATAAATCCCATCCAATTTTTCAGAGAATACCTTCGACTCTGTACTCTGAGATGAACTTGTTGAGGGCCTCGAATTTACTTTTTCTGACCCGTAGACCTTGGCCCATGTTTTCCAGGAGCACGATATTTTCGATGGAACGGTGGGTGGCATAGGCTTCGAACGACTCCTCCTGTTGCTCAATGGAGAAATTGCCGATCGGACTCAGGTGACTGCCTCGAAGAACTGCCCAATGACCCTTTTCCATTTCTCTCTATTTCCTTGTTACTGTGTTACTTACCTACACTTATAAGAATAGAGTAGGGAGTGGGGTCTGACCTGGCCTCATCTATGTGTCCACATCCAGAGTTAGGATGTAGCCGCGATGCGCGGTCCTGGCGCCGCTTCGGGCGCCGGTGGATTATCGCCGGGCGCGCTATGTGGTCGGACCTGATTGTATTCCCGCCGCCAGACCTCCGTCGACACCTTTGCTTCCTCCAACGTCGCGAAAATCTCCCCGTTGAGTAATTCATCTCTGAGCTTTCTGTTGAAGTTTTCGACGTAACCGTTCTCCCAAGGCCCGCCCGGTTCGATAAATAGCGTTCCGACATCGAGCCTCGATCACCAGACACTGGCGAGTGAACTCATCGACTACATTCAGCAGTTTTAGAGGCCGCTCCTCCCAGTTCTCGAGATGTCCCGACGTTCAGTTTAGGCTCTTTAAAAAAAGGTTGAAAACACCTCCTTACTTGTCTTATAATAGATGGCAAGCAAGACCAGTGACTTGGAGCCTGGTTGCCTTTCGCGAAAGCGGCACACTTATCCCCTTTCCCAGGAGGATTCCATCGGATTGGATCACGGCTAGCCCTTTTGTTGACGATAGTGGCCTTCATTGGTGTCGGTCATGCGGACAAACACGCGCAGACCAGAACCCAGGAGGATCACTCATTGCTGCGTACGAAGGTAGAAAACTAGGGATGGGAATCTGCCAGAGAGTAAGCAAACCCTGCACACGCAGTCTACTTCAACTCGATCGGAGATGAAAATGAAAGATAGATTGTCCAAACTGAGTATTCTGGTTGTTAACTTCAAGTATGATCTGCGAGACGATAATGATCTAGTGGATCTTACAAGCGACAGGGAAGCTGCTGAAATATTCAGGAATGTTCCCGGTCTGGGCATAAAATTCGGATTGGCAAATCCTGAGGAAAATGAATATGGTGGGATCTACATATTCGAAGATGACGCCTCACTTGAGGCCTATCTAGCTTCGCCCATTTTGAAAGAGTGGGCAGCGCATCCCGATGTGAGTGAATTGACGCACAAGAAGTACAATACTTTACCTGAGTTTACCAGGAATACCATCAAGGAGAATTACATTGGTGGAGATTTTGTTGAGGATTTAGCTCCAGCCCTGGAGGTTGTGGAATCGCTGTAGCGAGATACGAGCGTGTAGCAATGCTCGGCGCCGGCTGCGACCGACAAATCGTACCGGACACCGACTCCTTCTTCCACAACCACTGAGATCAGGAGCCGCGGCAGTTTCTGCTGCGGCCCTTTCTCGATAGCGGTACTCGGCACCGGCGGACGCAGCAGGCCTACCCCCTCAATCAGTGCCTCTTTCCCGATCGGCCTCGCCGGCAAACCCGGCTTGGGCGCGCGGCCACTCCGGGTTTGCCGGCGCGACACCTATCCCGTTTCTTGTTGGCCCGATCCCGCTGTTCCCATTCGCTCACTCCGCAAGGTCCCCCGGATGGCCACCGCCCTTGCTCCGCGCCTGGACAACCTGCTCGAGCCCGAGGTGCTGGACGCCTTTGACCGTCAGCGTTTCGAGCGCGACGGATACTGGGTCTGGGAAGGTGTCCTCACCGCTGCGGGCCGGCGCCGCTTCACCGACAGCCTGGTCGAGCTCCAGCGCAAGCAGGACAGGATTGTCATGGACACCGACTGGGCGACCATCGACTTTGCCGCTCGCGGCATGGACCCGGTCGAAGCGGCACGGATCACACCCGAAGTGAAAGCGGCCTGCTGCGGCGGGTCGGAGCAGACTCACTTCATGAGCGCGGACTGGCGGACAAAGATGCACCGGCACGGCCTGCTTGGGCCGGGGCCGGCCATGGTCACCAACGGCTTCGAGTCTCAGGGCATTCTACCCGAGTTTTTTCCCCCTGCCTACGATGACTTCATGCTCGACGTGGCCACGGCTCACCCACAGATGCTCGACCTGTTCGGCCGGTTGTTCGGCGACAGGTTCGTGCTCGACCACTTTCTCATGCTCAACCGCGCTCCCGAGTCGGCCGGCCGCACCTGGCACGCTCATGCCTATTGCGCGGGCATCGACGAGGTGGAGGATGACATCGGCACCGGCGCGCATCTGACCACCGAATTCCTGCACCAGCAGTGCGTTCGCACCCTTTGCTACCCCGAGGGTGCCACGCCGGCAGAGGGGGGTCAGCTAGCCGTCATCCCCGGGGCCCACCTCTATCGCATTCCGTTCAAGACCAGCATCGCCCGCACCGACCACGACGAGGACATGAAAACCGGCTGGATGGTGGGCAAGCTCCACGCCTTCACCGGCGACCCGCTGGAGATCGTCCACCTCTCCATCCCACCGGGCAGCATGGTCTCCTTCGTGCACCACATGCCCCACTACGTCGGCTACCGCAAGCCGGGCTCCGGTGTGCGATGGGGCCTGCTGATGGCCTACCGGACACCGGATCCGCATGCCCCGCGGGGTCGCTGGTCGCTCGGTGTCCCGGCTGAATGGGCCGATCGCGCCTACGCTTCCGACATACTGCGCGGACGCGCCCTCGACATCCTGCGATCCGAGAATCCAGCACCGCTGCAGGAGGTCTGATGGTGCTAGCAATTTTCCGTTCCCGGCTTCGTAGCGAATTCGAGGAAGAGTATCGCGCCCTGGCCCCGCGCATGCTGGAGCTGGCCCAGGCGGCGCCGGGATTCGTCTCATTCAAGTCGTTCGCAGCCGCCAACCGCGAACGGGTCTCCATCATCGAGTTCGCGTCGCACGAGTACCTGCCGGCCTGGCGCAACCATCCCGACCACTCTCAGGCCCAGCTGCTCGGACGCAAGCGCTTCTACTCCGAATACCACCTGCAGATTTGCGACCCGGTGCGTTCGTACTCCTTGGCGGACGGCCCCCGCACCACAGACTAACCCCTATTCAGAAGAGAGAGCCATGACGGATAAGCTGCGTTGGGGCCTAATCGGCCTGGGCGGGATCGCCAGGCAGTTCGCCAAGGGACTGGTCAAGTCGGAAACCGGTGTGCTCGTGGCCGCCGGAAGCCGCAGCCAGGAGAGCGCCGATCGCTTCGCCGGCGATTTTGGCCTGGAGAGGGCGTACCCCTCGTACGAAGAGCTGCTCGCCGATTCCGCGGTAGATGCGGTCTACATCGCCACCCCCCATCCCCTGCACGCCGAATGGGCGGTCAAGACGGCCGAGGCCGGCAAGCACATCCTCTGCGAGAAGCCTATCGGCCTCAACCACGCCCAAGCCATGGGTATGATCGAGGCCGCAGTGCGGCACGACGTGTTCTTGATGGAAGCCTTCATGTACCGCTGCCATCCCCAGACGCAGAAGGTGGTCGACCTAGTGAAGGACGGTGCAATCGGCGAGGTCCGGGCCATGCAGGGCACGTTCGGCTTCCACGCCGGGTTCAATCCCGAGGGTCGGCTGTTTGCCCAGGAACTGGGCGGTGGCGGCATCCTCGACGTCGGCTGCTACCCAGTTTCGATGGCCCGGCTCATCGCCGGCGTCGCTACCGGCGCGGACTTCGCAAATCCAGTCGAAGTTACCGGCCAGGGCCACCTCATCGCCACCGGCGTCGACAGCTGGGCTTTCGCGACGCTGACCTTCGACGGGGGCATCATCGCCCAGGTCGGCACCGCGGTCGAGCTCAACCTGGACAACACCTTCTCGATATTCGGCAGCGAGGGAAAAATCAACATCTCCAACCCCTGGACCCCGGCACGCGACGGCGGCAATGCCGTTTTCTCGCTGCACCGAAGCGGCGCCAAGGCCGAGCGCGTGACCGTCGCGAGCACAGTATCGCTCTACGGTGCGGAAGCCGATACGGTCGCCCGCTCCCTCGACGGCCGCCAGGGCCGCTCGCCCGCCATGTCGTGGGACGACACCCTGGGGAACATGGAGACCCTGGATCGATGGCGAGCTGCCATCGGCCTCGTCTACGACGCCGAGAAACCTGATCACCCGGTGCGGACGCTGCACGGCCGACCGCTAACCCGCCGCACCTCGGCGCCGATGACCTATGCTTCGGTCCCGGGTGTCGAGCTACCGCTCTCGCGGCTGGTCATGGGGTGCGACAACCAACCGTCGACATCACATGCAACCGCCATCTTTGACGAGTACTTCGAGTGCGGGGGCAACACCTTCGACACCGCCCACATCTACGGTGGCGGCGAGCAGGAGCGGCTGCTGGGCTGGTGGATGAAACACCGCGGCATCCGCGACCAGGTCGCCGTGATCAGCAAGGGCGCTCACTCGCCGAACTGCTTCCCCGCCAAGGTGAGCGACCAGCTGCGGCAGAGCCTGGACCGCCTGCAGACGGACCGGGCCGACGTCTACTTCCTGCATCGCGACAACCTCGATGTGCCCGTTGCCGAGTTCATCGACGTCCTCAACGAACATGTCGAGGCCGGTCGCATCGGCGCCTTTGGTGGCTCCAACTGGACTGCCGCCAGGATCGCCGAGGCCAACGCCTATGCCGAGCAATCGGGCAAGCGGGGGTTCGCCGCTGTCAGCAACAACTTCAGCCTCGCGCGGATGATCGATCCGGTATGGCCCGGCTGCATCGCCGCCTCCGATCCGGAGTATCGCCAGTACCTCGAGCAGACCCAGCTGTGCCTCATGCCCTGGTCGAGCCAGGCCCGCGGCTTCTTCACCGGTCGGGCCCATCCTGAAGACCTGTCCGATGACCAGCTGGTCCGCTGCTGGTACAGCGACGGCAACTTCAAGCGTCTCGAGCGCGCCCGGCAGCTGGCGTCGGAGCGGGGCGTGCTCCCGATCAACGTCGCCCTAGCCTTCGTGCTCTGCCAGCCCTTCCCGCCCCCCCCGCTCATCGGCCCCCGCCCCCTCGCCGAATTGCGGACGAGTCTTCCTGCCCTCGACGTGCATCTGACAGCAGCAGAAGTCGCCTGGCTGAACCTGGAAGAGGATGCATGAAAAGAGGTTTGCTCGTGGTGCTCCTGGCGCCGGAGAGCCCCGCACCATCGACGCCTACCGCAAACCTGAATGGACGAGGGTCCCGGGCTGCTGGCGATCAACGTGCTCAGCCGTCAGGAGAGGTCGCTCTGCTACCTGGAGAAATACCCGATCGACCTCAAGGTCTCCTACCACCGGCAACCGGGGGTCGAAAGCCTCCGGCATCATCAAGTTACCGACGATCGTGCGGGTCGCCCCCGACGGCCAGATCATCTACCGGTGGGAAGGCACCAAAGGTCTGCAGGGGGCCACGGAAACGCTCACCCGCCACTTGGAGCGACTAGTCAGAGCCGCCGGGCGGGCTGCCGGCCCTGGCCGCCAGGTCGCTCTGGTAGACCGGAAGAGTTGCTGCCGGAAGGATGGCCCCGAAGCCAGAGCGCCGGCGGATGGCGGCGATCGACCTGCCCAGCGCGCGTTGCCGCCCCTCCCCATCTCCATCGAACAGATCCGCCTGACAAGTGTCGGTCTGAATGCGGCCGGCACAGATGGTGATCGACCGGACCGCGATCCGACACTCGTTGAGCTGGTTGAACAACGACACCGCCGTGGCGGCGATCGCCGCGAACGCCTGCGTCGGGCGCGGCAGCACCACGGTCCGCTGCCGGCGTCGGCCGTCGGAGTAGCGCAGGACCATCCGCATCGCCGTCAGAATGGCGTCGCGGCATTCGAGCTCGTGACAAACCCTGTCGGCGGTGTAGCACACGCTCTGCTCAAGCCTGCCGCTGTCGATCACGTCCCGCTCGAGAATCGTCTCGACTTCGATCGGCGGCTGAGCGCAGCGCGCGACCTCGCCGGTCCAGCCGGCTCCGCGAGCCAGGGCGTGCAGGCGCCCGCCCTCCCGCCCGAACCGGCTCGCCAGCGCCGCCCGGCTGATCTCCTGCAGCTGCCCCACCCTGGCCAGTCCGTAACGCTGCAGCCGAGCGCGGCATGCGCCTGTCAGGCCCGGCAGCTTCGCGGTGTCGACATCCGCCAGAGCTGCGGGCTCGTTCCCGGGCGGGCAGACCTGGACCGCGCCAGCCGCGGCTTCGATTGCCATCAGGTA
This sequence comes from uncultured Gemmatimonadaceae bacterium, assembly GCA_964456165.1. Taxonomy (GTDB): domain Bacteria; phylum Latescibacterota; class UBA2968; order UBA8231; family UBA8231; genus CAYWBJ01. Next base: position 6,878 of record CAYWBJ010000097.1, read on the forward strand.
GGCCACGAGGCGGGAGCAGGACAGACCGATACGGACATCCTCGACTCCGGTCCCGTCGACGACCTCTACCTGGAGCCGGCAGGCGAAGTCGTCCAGATCCTCACCGCGCTGCGCCGGCGTGCCGGTGAGATCGAGCAACGCCACGCCCCTACCGTCGTGATCACGCACGGGCGTGTGCCGATCGATGATTTCCAGAAGCGCGTCGGCGACAGCTTTCTCGTCGGCCCGGTTGCGCAGCAGAATTGGCACTTCCGGCCGCGAGCGCCGCAGAATGTAGACCGGGGTCCCCTCCTCGATGCCGAGGTCCGCCGCCGCCGCGGAGCAGGACCAGACCTGGCAGCGATGGCTGGCGGCGCTCTGGCGCACGATCACGAAGGGCCGGCGGCGCAGCCCCGGTGCCGCAGCCGCCCGGCACTGCGCCGGAAACCGAGGTATCCACAGTCCGAGATGCAGCGGCTCAGGCCGCACCGGCAGCCCTGATGTCGGCATAGGTGTACTCCGGCGCGAACGACCCGGCCAGGCGGGCGCCGGCGAGCTCGAAATCGATGAGGCCGGGTGACCACTCCACTGCCTGCAGGTAGTCGGCCTCGAGGCTGCAGGTGTTCCAGTCCTCGCTCACCGTGCCCCAGATCTCGAGCGGCCTCCGCTCGACCAGCGCGTCGGAGAAGCGCTCGTAGACGTCGGGCCAGAGGATCACGTCGGCGCATTCGGTCATGTCCTCGATCGTGATGAAGAGCATGTTCTTGCCGGCACTGCGCACCTGGTGCACACGCTCGGTCACCGGCCACCCGAACACCTTGATGCGCCGGCCGACGTGGTCGCTAATGTGGCGCGTCGGCACCGCTCCCCTGGAGGCCGGATGCAGGTCGAGGATGTCGAGGATGTTGCCCGAGAGCATAAAACCGAGCAACCGCATCTCGTTGAGGCAGCGCTCGGTGAGCGTATGCGGCTCCGCCTCGGGGAGGGACTCGTCCGCAGTCTGCAGCGCGCTCCCATCGAATAGTTGCGGAATTCCCCGCGGCCGGCGGCCTATCAGGCCGTCCAACTGGAAGAGCAGTTCGGGCTGGCTCGCCCCCCAGCCCGCGAAACCACCCACCAGGATGAGGTTCTCGCCCTCCGCCCGGTTGACCTTCGGCACGCGTTGCAGGAAGTCGGGCAGACTGCGGAACGGCCCCCCGTCGGAGCGCTCGCGGACGAGCGCTCCGACTGTCGCCGAGCGCAGGCCGCGCACGTGCATCAAACCCGGACGAATCCAGTCGTCGTGCCCTCGATAGCCTGCAGCGGACTGGTTGACGTGTAGCGGTAGGATGCGGACACCCCAGCGCCGAGCCTCGTTGAGGTACACCTCCTTGCTGTAGAAGCCGTGTCCGTTGGTCACCACGGCTGCGAGGAACTGGGCTGGGTAGCGCGTCTTGAGATAGGCACACTGGAACGAGAGCTGAGCATAGGCAGCACTGTGGGACTTGCAGAAGCTGAAACCGGTGAAGGAGCTCACACGCTGCCACAGCTCCTCGGCCTGCGGCCTCCCGACCCCGCTGTGGGAACTGCAGCCGTCGATGAACTCGCGCCGCACCTGCTCCCACTCGTCGGCCGGCACCGCCCCCTCGTGCAAGCTGTTCATCATCTTGCGGATGCGGTCGGCCCGACGAAAGCCAAGCCCAGCCACCTGGTGGCAGATCTTGGTCACGTCTTCCTGGAAGGCGCAGACATCGTGGGTCTCGCCGAGGATCGGTTCGAGGCTGGGGTGGAGGAACTCCCAGTCGCGAATCCCCCGTTTCATCTGGCGCTGGCGCTCGACGTAGGTCTTAGTGTAGACGGTCCCGGCCGGTCGGATAAGGCTGGAAGTGATGGTCACCTCTTCGAAGGTTTCCGCCTCTGCCTTCTGGTTCAGCCGCATCTGTGCCGGGCTCTCGATGTAGAAGATGCCCCGAGTCCGGCCGCGCTTGAGGATGGATTGAACCTGGCTGTCAGCGTAACACTTATCCAGGTCCCACACTTCCGGGTCGACGATACCCTGCTCTTCCAGCTGCAGCAGGACGTCGCGCAGCACGGCCAACGAGCCGTTGCCGAGGATGTCGAACTTGATCAGCCCCAGCTCGTCGATGCCGTTGTGCATGTCGATTTGGGTAATCATCCGGTTATTGTCGCCGCCCGAGAGTTCGCAACCGACGTGGCGCCAGATCGGCTGGTTCGTGATTATCAGGCCGCCCGGGTGCTGGCCCAAAAAGCGGGGCTTGCCGACCACGGCCTGTGACCGGTCGAGCACCTCACTCACCTCCCGGTCGTCGATGCGGCGGGAGCGGGTGCTCAGGCTCTCCAGGATGCGGGTAACCTCGTCGTCACTGAAGCCGTGAACCTTGGCGGTCTCGCGGAAGGCGGCACGCCGGCGGAAGTGATTGGTGGTGCAGGTCACCGCGACACGATCCTGGCCCCAGCGGTCGACGATGTAGTCGTAAACCTCCTCGCGCTCGTCCCACGCGAAATCCAGGTCGGCGTCGGGCGGTGAGGCCCGGTCCTCGTTAAGGAACCGCTGGAAGTAGAGGTCGTAGCGAATCGGGTCGAGGTCGCTGACGCCGATATTGTAGAAGGTGATCGAGTTGGCGGCGCTGCCGCGCAGGATGGTACAGTCGGTCGGCCGGCGATAGCGGGTGCGGAACCGCTCGTTCGCCCAGTCGCGGATCTCCTTGACGAACAGGAAGTAGGAGGAATAGCCGAGCTTGGCGATTACCTCCAGCTCCATCCGCTGGATCTGCACGGCCCGGTCGTGCTCGGCCGTCGAGCCGTAGTTGCGCTCGAGCCCGAACAGAGCGAGCCGGCGCAGGTGCGCGTCGGGGCTGCCGCCGCCGGGGACGTCGATGATCGGGAGAATCCAGCTGCCCAGCTCGAGCTCAGCGCTGCACTGCGCCGCGATCTCGGCGCTGTAGGCCACGGCGGCGCGATGGCTCGGAAACGCCCGCACCATCTCGGTTGCACGGCGAAAGTGCGCGGCCGGCGACGCCACTTCCGCCCGATCAAGCCGGGACAGCGTCGAGTTGAGCCCGATGGCGCGGAGGATCCGGTGCGTCTCCCAGTCGCCCGGCTCGATGAAGAACGAGTTGTTCGTCGCCACTAGCGGCAGCCCCAGGGCGCGAGCGCACCGTTCGATGCAGCGGCCCCGTGCGCGCGTGGCGCGCGAGTTATTGATCAGCTCGCCTGCCAGCCGACCGCGATTCGGCGTGTGCGCCAGGTCCTCGAGCAGTTCGGGAAAGGAGGTCAGCAGGGTCAGGTTGGGCCAGGGACAGGCGAAGGTCTGCACCAGGTCGAAGCGCTGCGGCTCGACCTGGCGGCGAGTCACGATCTCGCACAGGTCGCCGTACCCGGTCGCGTTGCGGGCGAGCGCGACGATGTGTTTGCCCGGATCGACAGGAGATGTGAGCTCGACCCCGAGGATCGGCTTGACGCCCTGCGCGCGGCATTCTAGGTAGAATTTTATCAGTCCGCTGACCCGGTCGGTGTCGGTCAGCGCCAGGGCCGGCATGCCCAGATCGCGGGCACGACGCACCAGTTCGGAGACGGAGGCCACACCGGCGTGGAACGAGAACACCGAGTGGCAATGAAGAGGAACAAAGTCCATGTCCAGTATACACTTACGAAATAATGAAAAAGTTATACTGAACAAATGTATACCCACTAAGACGCCGTGTCAACAACCGCCGCCGAGAGGCGTCTCAGTCAACCTGGACCAGCTCCATCCAGTTGCCGTCGGGATCCTGGAGATAACAGATCCAGCGCCCGGGCACGATCTGCTGCGGTTCCTCGAGTGCCGTGGCGCCGCCCGTGGTCCAGCGCGCGTACGCCTCCTGAATGTCGTCGACCTGGAATGCCATGTGGGCGGCGCCCACGACATTGCGTTCCGGCGTCGGCCGCGCGGCGGGAGGCGGGTTGACATACTGGATCAGCTCAAGCACGTGCCCCTCGCGCATGTCAAGAATGGCCGACTTGAGATGGACGTCGGCGTAGCCGAGCACCTTGTCGATCGCGTCACCCTGACGCTCGTACTCGCTGATCACGCGCAGGCCCACCACGTCACGGTAGAACGCGACCGCCCGTTCCTTGTTCTCGACGACAAAACCGGTGTGCATGATCTGCTGCGCCATCACTGCGCTCCCGTTGTCTCGCCGGTCCTCTGCAGCTGCTCGATCGCCGCCAGTGCGACCGCAATTCGCTCCCGCACCCGCGCCGCGGACGCCTCCGTCCAGGGATAGAACCCCTGCCCCGATTTCACCCCGTGATCGCCTCTGGCCACCAGTTCACCCAAGGTTTCGGATATGTTTTCCGCGTTGTCCAAGTCGGGAAACAGCTGCTCAGCTATAGCCGCGATCGTGTCCCAACCGGCGACGTCGAACACCTCTAGCGGCCCGGCCACGGCCAGGCGCCGGCCGAAACTGGACGTCACGACGGCGTCCACGTCCTCCGGTGCAGCCACGCCGGCTTCGACGATCGCCAACGCCTCGCGCAGCAGCGCAAACTGGAGCCTGTTGCCGATGAAACCAGGCGATTCCCGCTGCAGAACCACGGGTCGTTTCCCCAGTCTGCGGAACAGCCCGACAGTCAGGTCAACAGTCGCGTCGCTAGTCTCCGGGCCACGCACCACCTCCACCAGGGGCAGCAGGTAAGGCGGGTTCCACCAGTTGGCTACGAGGACCTGATCGCGCCGCCGCGTCGCCGGCGCCAGCTGACTGGTCATGAAAGAGGAAGTGTTACTGGCGAAGATCACGTGCGCGGGGGCGACGTCATCCAGTTCCGCGAAGACGCGCTTCTTCAGCGCCAAATCTTCGAACACCGCCTCGATCCAGAAGTCGGCAGCGGCGGCGGCAGCACGCAGGTCCGTCGTGGTTTCGATCCGTTCCGACGCGCTTCCGGCCTCGGGGCCGGCCAGGTCCAGTTGCTCCAGCAGGCCCAGCGTCGTGCGGATGTTCGCCGCGGCCCGCTCGAGATTGTCGTCCGTGGTGTCGACCAGGATGGTCCGGTGGCCGCTCAGGGCCGACTGCAGAGCGATACCGTGACCCATCAGGCCGGCTCCGACGACACCCACCGTTTCCAGGTCCAACGAATTCCCCCCGTTCCAGGCAACTCAGGCCACGAATATGGTTGCGGAGGAATCCGCCAGCAACGCTTCACGGCACGGCGTCGTTGCGGTTGTCTCCTTCTACCACATGCGGGAGCACCACGACATGGCAGGCTACTTCACCGAGGTCCGCAAGCTGCTGCTGCTGAAGTAGACGCTAAGCAACACCGCAGTTATGGAGGGCCGTCTTTCGCAAGAAGGACGGCCCCCTTAGTTTTTCGCCCGTCGAACGAATCATTTTCCTCTGAGAGCCCTTGAGCAACAGGATGACCGACACCAAGCCGGTGGCCGGCGAGGCCGTGGCGCCCGAGATCCTTAGCGAGTGGGTGGAGACCTTCCACCGGGAGGGGTTTCTCTTCCTTCCCAGCCTCCTGCCGCCGGAGTGGGTGAGCGAGCTGGCGACCGACCTGGACCGCGACCTAGCCAACTCCGAAGAACTGGAAGGCAAGAAGGAAACCCATCTCATCCACCGCATGTTCGAGCGCAGCGACGCCAACCTCAGGCTCTTCGATATGGAGCCGATCGTCAGTTTCGCCGAAGCACTGATCGCAGCGAACTGCCATGTGATCCACAACAACTCCTTCGTCACCCCCACCGGTGCCGGCTTGCAGCGCTGGCATCAGGACGATCCGCCCCACTACCTGGTGACCCATGGCGAGGCACCTACCAACGTGCGCCTTCCGGTCCTGGTCTTCACGGCCAACTACTACCTTACCGACGTCACCGAAGTGGAGAACGGATCCACCGAAACCATTCCCCGCTCGCACCTGTACGGGCAGCCCTGTCCAGACAGCCTCGAGGACACCGAGTGGGAGCACCTGTGCTGCCCTAACTTGGGCCCCGCCGGCAGCGTAATCATGTTCAACAATCAGGTCTGGCACCGGGGCGGTCCAAACCTGAGCGAGCGCACCCGGAAGATCACCCAGGTCACCTACGGCCGCCGACTGGTGGGTCACAAGTTCTACCCCTTCATGAACTACCAGATGCCCGAGCACCTTTTTCAAGATGCCGACGAGCGGCGGCGGCGCCTGCTGGGATTCCTCGAACACGGCGCCTACGGCTGACCTGCCACGATGCCCGCGTCCCGCAAGGTGCTGATCGCCGACGACAACATCAGCCCGGAAGGTGTGGACCTGTTGAGCCGCGCTGCCGACCTCGTCCACCTTCCCGCCTATACGCCCGAACCTGAGATCGCAGCCGCGGCGGCCGACGTCGACGGCATCCTCGTCCGCGCTTGCGAGATCCCGGCCTCGGTGGTCGAAGCGGCGCCCCGCCTGCAGGTCGTCTCACGCCACGGCGTCGGCTACGACAACGTGGACGTCGAGGCATGCACCCGGAACGGCATCGTCGTCAGCATCACCGAAAGGGCCAATGTTCAGGCCGTGAGCGAGCATGCCTTCGCCTGCATGCTGGCACTGGCCAACAAGATCGTCGCCGCCGACGCCGGCATACGGCGCGGCGAGTGGGAACGCGCAGCCTACGTGGGAACGGAAATGCATGGAAAGGTGCTGGGCATCTTCGGGCTCGGGCGCATCGGCTCGCGCGTCGCCCGCCAGGCCGCCGCCTTTCAGATGGAGGTCGTCGCTTGTGATCCCTACGTCGACCCGGCCCACGCCGCCGAGCTCAGGGCGGAGCTGGTCAGCGCCGAGGCGCTCCTGCACCGGGCCGACTACGTTACCCTGCACGTGCCGCTCTCCGTCGCCACCCACCACCTGATCGGCGCCCCCGAGCTGGAGGCCATGAAACTCACGGCCTTCCTAGTCAACACCTCCCGTGGCGGCATCGTCGACGAGCGGGCGGTCTGTGCGGCGCTGCGGGCCGGCCGTCTCGCCGGGGCCGCCCTGGATGTCTTCGAGCAGGAGCCGGTCTCCTCCGAGCACCCGCTCCACGACGTGGAGAACCTGTTGCTCTGCTCGCCGCACGTGGCCGGTCAATCGCAGGAGTCGATGGTGCGTATGTCGCTGCACGCCGCCGAGAACATCCTGCGCGTCTTTCGCGGACAGCCGCCCTCGTTCACCGTCAATCCGGAGGTACTCAGCGATACCTCCCGCGTCACCTGGAAACGATGACCTGCCGCTGAAAGGAACTGCCGTGTTCAAGTACTTCGACGCCTTCTTCGGCGGCCATGTCGAGATGGACAGTCTGGGCTTCCAGGGCCTGCCGGTCGACGACCGCATCGAATCCGACGAGCACCTCGCTACCGTATTCGACGAAGCCCGTGCTTTCGCCGAGCTGATGGACGGGTCGGGCTACGACACCCTCTGGTTCGCCGAGCACCATTTTCAGCGGGAGGGCTACGGCGGCATCCCCAACATACCGATGCTGGCCGTCTACCTGGCTCAGCACTTCGAGCAGCTCAATTTCGGCTGCATGTTCAACACGGTTCCGGCCTGGCATCCCCTGCGGCTGGCAGAGGACTACGCGGTGGCCGATATCCTCACCGGTGGCCGCTTCCGCTTCGGCATCGGGCGCGGCTACATCCCCCGCGAGGTAGAGACCCTGGGATCGCCCCTCGAGGACGACGAGGCCAACCGCGAGCGCTTCGAGGAGCAGGTCGACATCATCTTCAAGGCCTGGAACGAGCCCAGCTTCTCTCACCACGGGCGTTTCTACCAGCTGCCCGCGCCCATATCCCACAGGCACGAGAAGCCGCTGCAGGAGATCACTCTGGTGCCGCGTCCGCCCAACCGCCCGGTGGAATGCTGGCAGCCGATCTTCAGCGCCAGCCCAAGGGGTATCGACTTCATGATCAAACACGGAATCAAAGGCGTCGTTCCGGGGGGCAGCCGGTCGGTAGAAATAGCCCGCCGGTGGCAAGAGAGGCTCGGCACAGCGGGACGCGACACCGAGCTCGGCGAAGACCTGGCCCTGGTACTGCAGATTCACATCGCTGACACCAAAGAGCAGGCAATCGAGGAGGCCACGCCCTGGTTCGAGGAGCAGCTCAAGGCCCTGGCCCCGCTCGGGCGCATGCCAACGCTCTCCGAGGAGCAGGTCGAGGCGACCTACGATCCCGGCAGGGCACCGCATGCCGGCCTGCCGACTGCCCGCGACCTGGACGAGGACGGCGGCTGGATCTGCGGCACCCCCGACTACGTCTGCGAGCGCCTCAAGCAGATTCAGGAGGACCTGCCCGGCCTCGAGCGCATAACCGTGCAGGGCGGAGCGCTGGGCATCAATCCCAGCGCCATGCGCCGCGACATCGAGTGGTTCGGCCGTGACATCCTGCCCCGCTTCCTCGGCGGCGGCGTTTAAAGGAGATCGAGATGGCACAGACACGGAGAGTCAATCGCACCAAGCAGGCCCTCCTCAGCGGCAAAAGCGTCATGGTCGCCGAGATAAACCGCATACCTTCGCCCCTGGTAGTGGAGGCGGTGGCCCTGGCCGGCTTCGACAGCTGCTGGATCGACATGGAGCATTCGCACATCGGCCTGGACGATCTCTCCAACATGATCCTGGCAGCCCGGGCCCACGACATCGACGTGATCGTCCGGATTCCCCACGGCCCCTACAACCAGGTAATCAAGACCCTGGAGCTGGGCGCCAACGGCCTGGTCTGGCCGCACTGTAAGAGCGCCGACGAAGCCCGCAACCTGGTGCACATGGCCAAGTATCGGCCGCTGGGACTGCGCGGCATGGGCGGCGGCCGCGACTGGAACTTCGGCAACGACGTCCTCGCCGAATACATCGAGTGGGCGAACGCGGAGACGCTCCTGGGCGTGATGATCGAGGATGCCGAGGGCGTCGAAGCCGTCGAGGAAATCGCTGCAGTCGAGGGCCTCGACCTGCTGTTCGTGGGACCGGGCGACTTGTCGCACAGCTACGGGGTGGAACGGGAGGCCGGCAGCTACACTCACCCCCGCATCCTCGAAGCGTTCGAACGGGTTGGCGCCGCCTGCGCCGCCAACGGCAAGGGAATGGGCACGGCCATCGGTCCCGGGGACGGCATGCGCGAGGTGGTGGCCCGCGGGACCCGCTGGCTCAACTGCGCCACCGACATGGGCATGCTGATCGACGGCTATGCCGGGAACCTGGCGACTGCCAGTGAGATCGCCAGTACCGGCGGCAACTAAGACTCGAGCAAGAGGCCGCAGTGATCATCGAAGAGATCGAAGCCTATCCGGTCGACATCCCGCGGAGTCCCACAACCGTGATCCGTTCCTCCTATAATCCGGTGCAGTCAGCCCGTTACGTCATCGTCCGCATTCGCACCGACGCTGGCCTGGAGGGCTACGGCGAAGCTTCACCGGAGCTGGAGTGGACGGGCGAAGACCTGCACTCCTGTCACAGCTGTATCGTCCACCACCTGGCTCCCGCCCTAAAGGGACACGATCCGCTGCACGTGCAGCAGGCCGTCGACCTCATGCACTCGGCCATCGTCCAGAACCCACATGCCAAGGGCGCCGTCGAGATGGCGCTCTGGGACCTGGTCGGCAAGCGGGCGGACCTGCCGCTGGCCGAGCTCTGGGGTGGCCGCGTGCGCGAGCGCGTGGCGGTCAAGTTCGTGGTCAGCGGACCGCCGCAGCGAGCTTCGGACATGGCGGCCGAGGTGCTGGAGAAGGGATTCCGCTATATCAAGATCAAGGTGGGGAAAGACCCGCAGGCCGACATCGACCGGGTGCGCGCCGTGCGCGAGACCGTCGGTCCCGAGGTGCCGGTGGGCGTCGACGCCAACATGGGCTGGACGCCGATCCAGGCGGTATCGGTTCTGCCGGCGCTCGAGGAGCTGGGTGTCGCCTTCATCGAGCAGCCGTTCTCCCGCTGGCCGCGAGAACGGCTGCGCGACTTCAGCCAGCGCACTCCCATCCCCGTAGTCGCCCACGAGAGCTGCTTCACGGTCGAGGATGCCCGCGACCTGCTGGCGACCCGGGCCGTCGACATCTGGGCGATCACGCCCGGCACCCATGGTGGCTACCTGCCGACCCGGGACATCCTCGCACTCGCCCACGCCGGCGGCATCCCCTGTCTGCTCGGCAGCACGCTCGAGCTGGGCATCGGCTCAGCCTTCATGGCTCACATCGGGCTGGCGGCGAAACCGATCGATGGCACTGTCGCCTCCGACATCATCGGCTCCTTCTACCATGAGGTCGATGTGATCGCCGAGAAGCTGCTCTTCGAGGAAGGCGGCATCGCTCCACCTCCAGGCCCCGGGCTGGGCGTGACGCTGAACAGGGAAGCGTTGACCGACTTCCGCGCCCCCGTGTAGGTCGGCGGCGAATGGCTCGTCACCGCGCGGCCGGAGGCCGCGTCAAGTCCAGGGGCCAGAGGAAGGGGCCGACCACGGGCAAGCGGGGCCGCAAGAGTCGGGAGCGACGCGAGGCAAGCGGCGGATCCGGCTCTCGCCCACGCGCTAAATCCACTTTCCGGCAAAACCGGTCCCGCGGCCGCCGCGTCGCCGCCCACCGGTCGGCCCGAGACCAACCTTTGGTTGGCTGGCTGCGCCGGCACGGCAAGGCGGTATGGGTAGAGCCGGACCCGTGGGGCAAGCCGGTGTTCATCCGCGACGGCTCCGACGCGGGTTGTGCCGACGCT
>CAYWBJ010000098.1:0-14216 GCA_964456165.1 uncultured Gemmatimonadaceae bacterium
TGGAGAGAGTGCTTTCGGCAGAGGGGCGGCAGCTGCGCACGGTCCTGGCTTTTTCGCGTGACCATGAGCCGCAGCGCGAGGTCGGGTCCTCCTGGGAAGATCTGGAAACGTGGAAGGAGGAGCGGGTGTACCGGTAGAAAAGCGCGACGAAGGCGCCACAACAAGGGGTTAGGCAGCGTTAAGGACAGGTGACGAGGCTGCAGGGCGAAAGCGGAGTGGGGGCAGTCAGTTCCTGGCAGAAGTGCCGTGCAGGAGGAGCGGAATCTGGGTGACCAGCGTCCAATTGTTCAAGGTCACGGCCGTCCATCTCATCGACCGGCCATGAGGCGGCGCGGTTCAGTAGGCCAGGGAGATCGGCGTCATTTCGGCGAAGCGACCGCGGCTGGCATCTGTCTCGACCTGGCACAGGTACAGGCCGGGCGCCAGCAACTCACCGCTCTCGTCGCGGCCGTCCCAGGGCTCCGCAGTAGCTGGACCGGCGCTCTGCGGCTCTACTTCTAGCGTCCGCACCAACCTGCCATCGAGCGTGTAGATGCCGATCTCGACCTGGGTGTCGATGACGCCGAACAGGATGTAGCTGATCCGGAGTTCGTCGTTGCTGCCGTCGCCGTTGGGCGTGAACGTCCGCGGCTCCACCACCAGGCCGGAAATGGCGTCGGGTAGTTCGTCCACCGACACTACCTGTAGCTGGTCGGTGGTCAGTTCGTCGGTGGCATTACCCTCGTCGATGACCTGCCGCACTTTGCTGTTGTCGGTGGCGAAGACTTCGCCGAGCAGCTTTTCCGAGACCCGGAACAGGGTCGTCCGCAGGCCGACGCGGATCTCCTCGGAACCCTCGACCGGTTCCGGTAGGAAGATCGTCAGGCCGTCGTTGTCCACCTTGATGGCGTCGTCGTCGATCTTTTTCTCCTCCAGCGGCTCGCCCCGCATCAGACTCAGGAACTCGGGCCTGGATGGGGTGGCGATGCGGATTGCGTCGAAGCCGGCCGAACTCCGTCCTTCGAAGTCGGCACGGATGGCGTAGGTCAGGTCGGTCGGTTCCCCGAGCGGCACCTCTGTCAGCGTCGCCTCGCTGCCGTCGAGAGCGATCGCGACTTCGCCTACCAGGCGCGGGACGAGCAGCGGCAGCACCTCGATACTCACCGATTCGAGGCGGGCAACGTGTGCCGGATCGGAGGAGCGCATGTTTACCAGTACCTGAAACCACTGTCCCTTCGGCAGCGCCAGGCGCATGGTCTCGTCGCGGATCGGTCCCGACCACGGTGTCCAGTTGTCGCGATCCTGGACGACCGGTCCGCGCCAGTCCGGCTCCCTCTTGAGGATGATGGTGCCGCACTTGCCGTGACAGGAAAGCAGGGCCGAGTCATTCATGTTGGTCCACGCCGCCTCGGTTGTCGGTTCGAGTTCGCCGAAGTCGGTGTAGGTAAAATACTGGCGTGGGCTGTCGGTGGTTCCGGTCTTGATCCGCACCGAGACCTCCGCGTCGACCTCGGGATGCTCGACCAGCGCGCCAGGAATCCAGTTGCGCTTGACCACTTCACCAGAATCGTCCAGGATCCTCTCCCACCGTCCAGGCTCGCGCCGCCATCTGCTGATCTCCAGATCAACATCGCCCAGGATACCAGGTTCTCCCAGGTCGAGAACCTGCGTCCGCAGAAAGGACTCGCCCGCGAAGCCATCGCCGTAGAGCTCGAAATCGGCGTAGCCGATCCGCTTGGAAACCGGACAGCCGGCGTGCCGGTCGGCACCGCCACTCTGCTGATCCGCAAACGTCACCCAGCGGAGGTGACTGTAATAGGTCGTGGGAAACTCGAAGGTCAGGGGGGCGTCGATGTTGTCCTGGACATTGCCCAGGATGTCGGTGAACGGAGCGTAGCTGTCCTGCCCGCAGCAACCGCCGCCAGTCAGATCGAGATGCTGCTCCTGGGCGATCTGCCCCTCGACGCCGTGCCAGCCGGCCGACAGTTCGCCGTTGCGCGGCACGTACTGCCAGAACGGGCGCCCGAACAGATTGACGATCTCATCCGGCGGCATGCTGAGAACGAAACGCTGCAGCGGTAGCGGCCCACCCAGCGCCAGCGTGTGGAATTCCTGCGACATTTTGCATCCGCCCGGCCCGAAGTTCTCCTGCGACCAGAAGGTGGTCAGGTCGCCGTCGACCATGACCGTGGTGGTGGGACCTGGGGTTTTCGGGCCGTAGTTGCCCGAGCCACGGTAGAACCGGGGGATACCCAGCTCCCACAGCGGGTTGGGCGGGTTCTGCCACAGTTCGTAGTGGTTGGTGCCGTAGATCACGGGCGTGATGTTGACGTCCGGTCGCAATTCCAGTGACTGCAGCACGCCGGGTACCGAGGTGGCATCCGCGAGCGCGTTGAGCTCGGTTATTTCCGCCCAGTCGTCGCCGTCGGGGCCGCCGAACGCCCACTCGCGCTGGCCGGTGGCGGGATTGGTCACGAAACCTGTCAGCAGGCAAATGAAGACGAGACATCGAGCTCTCATGGGTACTCCTGGATCGTGCATTCCGCAGCGCGGAATGCACGGGTGGAATAGCATCGACTGTGGGAAATATAACAATGCTAGCTGCGGGATACACGTACTCCTTGCCGCGTAGTCGCGGGCGCCTAGTTGCGGGCCTGTACTCGCGGCCACGTGTTCGCGCTTACCAGCCGCAGTTGACGATCCTGCGCCCCTCGGCTGGAGGGAGGTATAAGACCCACGTTGACGAAAGTTTTGGCCTGTATAGGCGATCTGGCCGGGGGAACTGGAACGACTGGGACCAGACCACTCCCATTCCTGGTCCTTGGAGAACCCTTCGGCTTTCTAGCGTCTGGCTGCCTGTGGAGGAAGCGAGGCAACTCCGGGGGAGACCATAAGGCCACAGCCTGGATCGTGCCGGCTGGTCGCTGAAAAGTCGCAACTCGAGCGTGCTCTGATCAGGTGTTGCTGACATCGGTCACCAGGGTGGCGGTCCCCGTCTACCGGGTCGGATACCCGTCACGGGTGTTGCCGGAGAGAGCCAGTTGCCTGTCCACCACATATTGTACGATCGCCGATCCCGCCACTGCCTCGAGGACCATTTCGTCACGGCTGCTGCCGGTCTGGCACGGCGGTAGGAGCTGCTGTACTCCCGTTTTTGGCGTTTTGCGCTGGCCGCTGGTGGTGGCCGCCTGGGAGCCACGGCTGGATGCCGGCGTGGGCGGTGTGAGCGACCCGGAAGTCCTGGGCTGGCTCGGTCGTTACCAGGGATTGGTCGCTTCCTGCCACCGCCCCGACCAGGAGGGCGTGATCGAGCTGGCCTCCGGTTCACTGCGATCGGGGAGGGCTCTCATCCTCAAACGCTCGAGTCCGGTAGCCGGAAAATCCCCGTTCATGCGCAGAGTGGGGTGGCGGCAAAGTGGCGGCGATCCATCTTTCCCACCACGGTCGCGATCCCCGGCTCTCGGGAGTGAACCTGTCGCGGACCTTCGGCTGTCTCGTCAGCGATTTTCCGGTGTGTTCCGCGTCGATTTCGCGGCAGGACCTGCGGCGCTCGATGCGGTGGTGGAGCAGTTGGGCCGGATTCCCGGGAAAGGGGTGGGCTACGGCGTGCTGCGCTATATGGCGGTGCCTGAACTCGCCGGCGCCTCCCAGGCCCTGCCGTTCCCTGATGTGGCGCTGCATTTTCTGGCTCGAATGCCATCTCCGGTAGAGCCGCCGCCTCGAAACGGCCCAGGACAGGGCGATGCCGGTATGGCTATGCAGCTGTGCGAGGCCTCCTTCGGGCCCATGCTGAACCCGACGGTCCAGCGGCGGACACGACTTTCGGTGCGCGCGCAGAACGTCGGGCGCGCGGTTTGCTTCGAGTTCGGCTACAATCCCCATCTGTACAGGCGATCTACCACCGAGCGCGTTGCGCAGACGTTTCGCCGACGACTGCACGCAGCGGGCGCCGACGCAGCGGGCGCCGCGGAGAGATGAACCTTGGGCTACCTCGAGCTGATCATTCTGCTGCTCTTCGTGACCTTCTTCGCGACCTCTATTTCACAGGTCGTGGCCATGCTCGGGCGAAAGCGGCAGGGAGAGGGGCTGGATAAGGACCGCCTGCTCTTCTTCTTTTTCGCCACCTTGCTGCTGGTGTGCCTGGTGTCACTGGGCATCTTCGAGTTGCTCAGCACCGCCGTGATCGTGAGCAACCTCTGTGTCGTTCTGGTCAACCTGACGGGGTTCCTGCTGACCTTCAACTTAGCCCGCGAGGCTCGGGCCGAAGGGGAGGAGGAGCCGGCTGATGCGGGGGGCCGCGCTTACCAGGTCTACTACGAAGGACGCCCCCTCGGCGTGGTGACCAAGGAGGGGTTCGACCGGTTGATGGCCTTCGAGCTGTTGAAGAAGCAGCGAACGGTTGAGCTGATAGCCGACTACAAGGAAAGAGCGCGGGAGCAGGGGGTGAGCGTTGTGCTACTGCAGAACAGGGACGGGACGCAGAAGCTGCTCAAGGTGGAAATGCCCAAAGAGATTCCACCTTGAGCCTATAGATCAGCCCTCCTTGAGGGGGATGGCCTCATCTATCAGCATGACTGGAATCCCGTCGTCGATGGGATAGAGGTAGGCCCCATCCTCTCGAACGAGACCGCCATCGATCTTCTTCTCAACCGGCTTCTCCCCCCGGTTGACCACTTCGCCCTTGTCGATGCGGGCGTTGATGCCGTCGACCAGTTCTTGCTCGGCGAGGTGAACCGGTTCCTTTGTTTCCGGGCAGGCGAGAATTGCCAGCAGTTCCTTGTCGATCATCGATCCGTCCCGTATGGCGTTTTGCGTCGAACTGTAGGCTAAGATAGACCGGTAGCCGGTTGCGGACAAGATGTGCGCCCAGGGGAGTAATTTTCCCCACCTGGGAGAAATCTTCCTCGCCCACGGGTGCCCCGATCTCGACTGGCGTTGTGAATCTGCCATTTGTTATTCCATGTAAATAATTTAAAAACAATAAATTAAGTAATTCATGGAAGAAAGAATGCCGACGTGGACGCCGCAGGTCTGGTCCTTGCTTTATCCGCTCGTCGAGATGCCGGCTGGAAGCCGGTTCCCATGAAGCCCAACGCACTGCTCGCTGGAAACGCGAGCGGACTGTCGCACTACCAGGGAGGCGGACCATGGATGATGCCCATTCGAGCACCGCTACGAAGCACGAGCGATTGGCCATGATCGTCGAGCGCTGCCTGCAGAGCAAGGCAGCTTACCAACTCTTCGACATGCTCGCCAGCATTTCCAAGCTTGATCAGGACGACAAGCAGGAGTACATGGAAATGGTGAAGGATTCGGGCGTCTACTCCGACGAGGAGATCTACGCCCTGGAACGGCTGATCCTCAGTGGTGCGGCCAGCTACTTCAAGAGCGTAATCGATCAGGTGCGGGATGAGCAGGTGCAGCTGGAGATCGAGGAGATGCTGATCGAGCGGGAAGGGGTCTGACCGCGCTGCCCCGGGAGGCCCGTCAGATGTTGACGCCCTCTTCCTGCAGGACCCGCTTGACGCCCTTCCGGTTCATCGAACGCAGCGCGCGGGCGGACAGGCGGACCGTGATGGTGCGATTCTCTTCGGGAATGAAGATGCGCTTCTTGATCAGATTCGGCTGTTGAACGCGCTTGGTCTTGCGGTGCGAGTGGCTGACGCTGTTACCGACCAGCCGCCGCTTGCCGGTGACCTGGCATTTGCGGGACATGACCTGCTCCTGTAGAGGATATCTATTCCCGGCGACGCGGAGCGACGCGGAAGAAGAGGAAGATAGAAGAGACAGGGAGATACGTCAAGACGCCATCTTGACATGAACGGGGCGAAACGACAGTTTATGCTCCTCTTTCAGTAAAAGAGAAAAAAGAAAAGTAAAAGAGAAAAAAGAAATAGCCTGCGGCATAGCACGCGCAGTACCGCCTGCCAGCCGCGCGGCTACCCCGAGCTAGTGCCCGTGTTGCAGGCAGACGTACCGGACTCGATTTGAAGCCACACCGCGCTCCCTTCCGCTACATTCCCACGTTCTTCTTTTTGCTGTTGACCATGACAATTCCGCTCGCCGTCACGTCCTGGGGGGCCGTGAGCGTTGTCGATCAGGGCCATGACTACCTGCAGATCCTTTACACGGCGGATGGCGACGACTGGCGCCACGCCGATCGCCGTTGTCTGCTCGGGATGCCCGAAAACGGCACCGTGAGCCTCGACGTACTGGAGGCTGTCGAGGTTTCAGGACCGCGACAGCTGTCGGAGGACGAGGCCGAGAAACTGCGGGCGGATCATTTGCTGCAAGGACCAGCGCAGCTCGACGAGCCGGGGTTTCTCAGGCATCAGCGGGTCGTTGCCCTACTCTTCGGCCCGGAGCTGACGGCGGCCGATGAGCTTCGCCTCTTCGACAGGGTCCTGGTACAGGTACGCTTTTCCGGGGGGCGGGAAACGGGCGCACGGAGCGAGGCTGGGTGGAGCGAAGAGTTGTATCGCGGCAGCTTGCTCAACTACGAGCAGGCACGGAACTGGCGCATCGTCAGGAGCCGTCCGGCGCAGCGGTCGGCACAGGCCAGAGGGCAACGGGTGCGCATGACGCTGCGGGAACAGGGCCTGTACCGCGTCGCCGGCAGTGATCTGGAAGCGCTGGGTGTTTCGTTGGCTGACGTCGATCCCGCTGGCCTGCGGGTCATGTACGGAGGCGGCGAGATCCTGCCCCTGGAGTTTCCCGAAGGGGAGTTCGAGCTCCGGGAACGGCCGATCCTGGTCGAAGACGGCGGCGACGGCAGCTTCGAATCCGGGGACTACCTGCTCTTCGACGGGCAGGGGGTGTCGCGCTGGCAGTACGAAGAGGAGACCCGCGATTACCGCTACGTCGACAACCCGTACACGCTGGACAACGTCTACTGGCTGGAGCTAGGCGAGGGGGAGGGACTGAGAGCCCGGAAACGGACCGGCGCGCCGACGGGAGACGGGCGGGACCTGAACACCTACCGGGTGCGGCTGCATCAGGAGTCGGAGAAGCTGATTCTGCTGCAGACTTACGGCATGAAGTCGGGTTACGAATGGTACTGGGAGGACTTTACCGGCAACGCGCGCAATTATCCCGTCGTCATCCAGGGAGCGGCGCCGGGACTGGTGGAAATTCGCCTCGGATTCTACGGATGGACAGACATCAACCATCGCTTCGATGTGAAGTGGAATGACAAGTTCGTCGACAACGTCGTATTCTCGGGCAAGCCGTTCAGCATGGTCGAGGTGACAACCACGATCTCCCCCAGGGAGGGCGTCAATCTGCTGGGGCTTGTGCACACCGACGGCAACAGTTCGCGGCTGACCCGTTTCGACTGGTACGAGGTCGAGTTCAATCGCGACCTCGCAGCCGAGCGGGACGAGTTGATCTTCGACTCCCGCATCTCTGACGGACTCGCCGAATTCAGCTTGGAGGGATTCGGGAGTGAGGCGCCGCGCATTTTCGAAGTCTCCGACGGGATGGTGGAGATCGTCGGCTTCGACTATGACCCCAAGGCCGGCACGGTAGTTTTCGAGGATGAGATGGCCGGCCGGCCGGCCTCGTACCTGGTGGCTGGCCCGTCCCGCTGGAAGCGGCCGAGGCGGATGGTTCTCGACTCGCCCGCCGTCCTTAGGTCGGCGGCCAATCGGGCCAATTACGTGGTCATCACCCACGAGGACTTTGCGTCAGCAGCGGAGCGGCTGGCGGCCTGGCGGGGAAGCGACGACCGCTTCGGCGATCCCCTCGAGCCGATGGTCGTCGACGTTCGCGATGTCTACGACGAATTCTCGGGTGGTCTGCTCGATCCGACGGCCATACGCAATTTCCTGCTCTGGGCGGCCAACAACTGGTCCATGCCGCCGCTGTTCGTCAACCTCTTCGGCGACGGCTCCTACGACTACAAGAACAACTCGGGGACAAGCCTGGGTAACTGGATCCCGCCCTACCAGGACGGCGACAGCACCTACGACGAATGGTACGTCCGGGTCGCCGGCGACGATCCCTATGCCGACATGGCGATCGGGCGGATGACGGTCCAGACCCTGACCGAGGCCGACAACGTCGTGGACAAGTTGATTACCTACGACAGGGAGCCGGAGACCGGTCCCTGGCAGAGCCGGGTGCTCCTGGTTGCCGACGACATCACCAATCCCTCGGAGCCGGACATCGCCGAGAGCTTCTTCCTGCTCGACACCGAGTTCCTGGCGGCGCATTTATTGCCGCAGGGGATCGACGTCATCAAACACTACATCGGCGCTTTCGCCCGCGAGGGGAGCACCAAACCGAAAGCGCGCGAGGAGTATATCCGTCTCTTCAACGAGGGGGCCGCGGTGTTGACCTACGTCGGCCACGGCAACCCCGAGGTCTTGGCCCACGAACAGATGTTCGTGTTAACGCGCGATGTTGCCGATATACGGAACGAAGGCAGGCTGCCGCTGATGTACACCGCCGCCAGCCAGGTGGGTGTTTTCGACGACCCGGTGAGGGCGTCGATGCCGGAAGTGCTGCTGAACAAAACGGATGGTGGTGTGATCGGTATGATCTCGGCTACCCGGGTCGGCTTTCATGCCAGCAACATGGTGTTGGCGCGGCTGTTTCACAATCAGATGTACCGCAGCGGGCGGAGTCATGTGCCGGTCGGTCTGGCGCTGATGGAGGCCAAGGTGATTGCCGGAGCCGGTTGGAGGACTGGCGGCGGAGGCAGTCGGGCTGAGCGCAACATTCAGCGCTACTCCCTCATCGGTGACCCCGCGACCCGGCTGGTGCTGCCGCGGTATATGGTGAGTATGGAGGTGCCCGACACCTGGCGCGCGCTGCAGGAAGTGCTCGTGACGGGCCGCATCCTGCGGGCCGACGGGGCGGCGGCCGGTGACTTCGACGGCAAGGCGATGGTGCAGGCCTTCGATTCGGCGGTGCAGTCCCGGATCGAGGAGCTGCGCTACCAGCAGTTGGGCAGTCACCTCTTTCGCGGCATCGTGGATGTCGTAGCAGGACGGTTCGAAACGCGATTTCGGGTGCCGAAGGACATTACCTACAAAGGGATCGGAGGACGCGTGAGCGCTTATGCGTGGGCGACCGGGCAACCGCCCGCTTTCGGCTCGGTCGAGGAAATCAGGCTGACGGGAACGCAGGAAGATGTCGAACTGGACAGCGAGGGGCCGACCATCATCCTCGGTTTTGTCGGGCAGCAGGAGTTTGAGGACGGTGACTTCGTGCCCACCAGCCCGATCGTCACCGCTGCGATTTTCGATGCGGGCGGCATCAACATCACGGGCGAGACGGGGCACGAGATTTCGCTGACTGTTGACGGTGTCGTAACCAGGGTCACCGATTCTTTCATCAGTTCCGACGGCGACTACCGCCGAGGCAGGTTAGAGCACCAGATTTCGGCGCTGGAACCGGGCGATCACGAGATTCGTCTCAAGGCTTGGGACAGCTTCAACAATTCAGCGGTCGCCGGAGTGACGGTCCGGGTCGGCGATGCCGACGAGGTGATCATCTCTGACCTCCTGTTCCATCCGAATCCACTCGATGGGAGTACGGGCACCGGCGGTCACTTCACTTTCAACCTGTTCAACCCCGCCGCGTCGTTGCGAATTCAGGTCTACTCCCTCAGCGGCCGCCTCGTTGAGGAGATCGAAGCAGTTCCGGAAGTGGGCTACAACCAGGTGGCATGGACGCCGCCTGTGAGCCTGGCCAATGGTACCTATCTGTATCGGGTTGCGGTCACCAGCGAGGATGAGGAGGGCCGGGTTGGCCGCACCGACGAAACTTCGGCTTTCCAGGTAATGCGGTAGATGCTGTGAGGCGCATCATAGTTGGCGATTGCTGAAAAAACAGACTTGAGAGTACCTTTGGTGCAACGATAATCCGATGATACGCTCTGATCCGGGCTCGCGTGGATATGCCGGGCAGGGGGCACGCGGAAAAGGAGAGGCATTTGCAGAATTGAGAATGGGCGTTACCGAACTCAGAGATAAAACCCATTTCTTTAGTGAGGAGGATTTCTGCATGAAATACCTATTGTCTCTTCTGCTAGCGGCTGTAGTTGGCGGGCTGGCGACGGCGCAGCCGGCGCAGGCCACGCCCGAGAGTCAGGCGGCCGTGCTGCTGCTGCTGATTGAGCCCGGAGCTCGCGCCATAGGCATGGGCGAGACCTACGTGGCCATCGCCGACGACGCGACTGCCAGCTATTTCAACCCGGCCGCCCTGGCCGGACAGAGCGGCAAGTCGGTCAACTTCACCCATAGCAAGTGGTTGCCGGAGCTGGCCGACGACATGGCCTACGAGTTTCTCGCCTACTCGCAGCCGGTCGAGGGCTGGGGCAATATGGGGCTCAATATCGCCTACCTGGATTTCGGCTCGCAGCAGCGCACCGGGGAAGGCGGCGAGGATCTGGGCTCCTTCGACAGCTTCGACGTGGCGATCTCCGGCGCTTACGGCACCCAGATCTCCAACAACATGTCTGCCGGGATCGGGCTGAAGTACATCCGCAGCAGCCTGTCACCGGACTTTGGTGCCGGCCAGGAGCGGGGCAAAGGCGTGGGCAGCAGCTTCGCCACGGACTTGGGCCTAATGTGGGACATCTCGCCGGTCGTCACCTTCGGCGCGGCGCTGCGCAACCTGGGGCCGAAGATCGCCTACATCGACGCCAGCCAGGCCGATCCGCTGCCGCAGCACATCGTCGCCGGGCTTGCGTTCAAGGCGCTCGACACCGAGTTCAACGACGTCCTGCTCTCCTGCGATGTCTACAAGCCGCTGATCGCCGATGGCTCGTTTGCCAGCAACCTGGTCACAGCCTGGGCGGACGAATCCCTCAGCGACGAGTTCTCCGAGATGGACCTGCACGTGGGCGGCGAGTACAAGTACGGACTGTCGGCACGTCAGGACGAGTCGTTCCTGGCCATGCGTGGCGGATACTCCCTCGACACGGACGGCGACCTCAGGCTCTTGACCGTCGGTGTGGGCCTGAAGTACAACATGTTCCAGGTCGACGTGGCCTACCTTATCGGTGACGAGACGCCGGTCAACAACAACACCCGCTTCTCCCTGAACCTGATGTTCTGAACCGGCCTGTTGGCGCACCGCCTCCGGGCGTCGACAAGTCCGGTTTACTTTGGAACTCGCAGCATGGGGGAGTGAGTAGATGGTCTGTTCCCTTGTTTTCTCCGTTTGATCGGTAGTACGACTCTGCGCGGCTGTGCGGCCCTGGCCCTGGCAGTATGGGCCTGGGATGCCGCACTGGCGCAGGATTCGGATCGGTCGGCATGGCGCATACTGGCCCTGCGGGTGGATTTCCCGCTCGAAGAGCCGGATCGGCTGTCCACGACCGGCACCGGCAAGTTCGACCTGCGGGATTTCTCTCAGGCGGCGCCGGATTACGCCTTTCCGTACGACACCCCACCCCACGACCGCGAATACTTCGAGAGCCATCTGGAGGCGCTGGCCCGCTACTACGAGGTCGTCTCCGAGGGACGGGTGCAGATCGACCACGACGTTTTTCCGCGCTCCCTTGAAGGGGCGTACACGCTTCCCGAGCTCGCATTGACCTACGGTAACGGCCGCACCGAGGCGGAGATCGGCGCCAAGTGGGCGCAGCTGCTCGCCGACGCGGTAGCGCTGGCCGACGCCGATCCCGATGGTCCGGATTTCGGCGAATACGACAGCTTTCTGGTGTTCCACGCCGGCGTTGGCCACGAGACGGGCCTCCTCAACGACATCCGCTCGGTCTACCTGTCCGCCGAAGACTTGGCACGCCACCGGCCGAAGCCGATCGCAGTGTCCGGTGGTGCGGCTATGCTCTATCGCGTCGGCGGCTGGATTCTGCCCGAGGCGACCAGCTTTCAGGGACAGGGAGGACTCAACGGACTGCTCGCCAAGTTCTTCGGACACCAGCTCGGGCTGCCCGGGCTCTCGAACTTCGCCGACGGCTTGCCGGCGCTGGGCGGCTGGAGCTTGATGGACATCGGGGCCAACAACCTGGGCTGGGTATTGCGCGACTCGCTGCAGGCGGTGGTGGGCTTCGTGCCGGCGCAGCCGATGGCCTGGAGCAAGGCGCGACTCGGATGGATCGATCCGGTTCAGGTGGACCGGGACACGACCATCGCCCTGCTGGCGACCGATCGCAGCGGTGACCTGGCCAAGGCCATCCGCATCCCGATCACGCCGAGCGAGTACTTCCTGCTCGAGAACAGGCGGCGGCGGGGTAGTACCTCGCTGCCGGAAGGTTACACCGGTCCGTATGCCGATCGCGAGGTGGTCTGGATCGACTCCGACGACATCGAATTCTCCGGTCCCAACGGCAGCGGCGTCTGGCTTGGTGGCCCCGATTACGACGTCTTCGTCCCCGGTTCGGGGGTGCTGATCTGGCACGTCGACGAGGACCGTATTGCCGACCGCATCTCAGCCGGGGCCATCAATGATGATTCCGCGCGGCCCGGCATCGCGCTCGAGGAGGCGGACGGCTATCGCGATATCGGCAATCCGGTCTTCGAGCGGATCCGCGAGATAGAGGGCAGCGCTAGCGATCCCTTTTTCGTCGGCGGCAACGACCGGTTCGGTCCCGACACCGTGCCGGACAGCCGCAGCAACTCCGGAGAGGATTCCGGCATCGAGGTGATCGTGCGTTCGAAGGTGGCGGATACGATGTGGGTGGAGATCCGCTTCTTAGATCGTGAGCCGGGATGGCCGCGACCGCTGGAAGGGGCCGGGCGGCTGCAGGCTGCCGATCCGGACGGCGATGGCGATCTCGACCTGATTGCGGAGTACGGCGAAGGCCTGGCCGTCATGCCGTTGGCGGGACCGGCCTGGCGCGTTGCCGGAGGGCGCCTGCTGGCCAGTGCCGACGGGGACGGCGACGGCCAGGACGAGGTCTACCTGCAGGTGGAAGATCGGGTTTCCTGCTGGGAACTGGGCGCCGACACCCCGACGTGGTCGTCCCCGCTCGCCGCGGCTGCTAGCGCCGCCCTCTACTCTGACCAGCTGGAGCTCTTTCCCGGACGCGCCGTCATCGTCGTCGCAAGCGACGGGCTCGATGTGTGGGCGGCCGCCGACGGTGAGCGGTTGCGCCACGAGCCGGGTTCGCTGGCGGCCTTGACCGCTGTCGATCTGGATGGGAATGGTTTGGACGAGTTGGTCGCTGGGGGGGAATCCGGGCTCTTCCGACTCGAGCCGGACGGCCTGACGAACTGGGGGGGCGGCACCTCCGTGACCGGCCTGGTCGCCGGTGATTTGGACGGTGACGGAACAGGCACTGTCCTCGCGACGCCTGTAACGGGGGAGATTACCCTGCACGGTGACGACGGATCCACCCGGACGTGGACGGGAGGCGCGGCGGCGGCGGCCTCTATCGGGGACATGGACGGTGATGGCCTCCTGGAGCTGATTCTCGTCACTGAGGACGGGCTCGAGGTTCGCCGGCACGATTTGACCCTGCAGGCCGACTTTCCTGTGAATGTGCGCGGCGCGACGGGCCACCCTGCCACGCTGGCCGACCTGTCCGGTGATGGGGGGCAGGACATGGTAGTCGGCGCTGCTACCGGGGTCGAGGGCGTTGGTGCTGTCGGCGAAAGGCTGGCCGGATTCCCGCTGCTTACATCGGTGGCGGTCGTCGGACAACCAGTCGCCGCCGATCTCGATGGTGACGGCAGTCTGCAGGTGGCGGCTGCCGCCGCGGACCGGATCTGGATCTGGCGCCCGCGTCTCGCCCGCGCCGGCTTCGCAGCAGGCTGGGGACAACGGGGCCAGTCGGCCGCGTCTACCTTTGCCCACCTGGCGATCGCGCCGGCGGCGGTACCCGGCGATGAGACCCTGCTCCCGGCGGACCGGGTCTATGTGTACCCGAATCCGGTTCGTGGCGATGGTCCTGCGAATGTGCGTTTTGCGCTCGGTGAAGCCGCTGCCGTCGAGGTGGAGATCTTCGACGCCATCGGCACGGAGATCGACAAGCTCGACCGACCGGCGACGGCGACGGCGCCAGGCGAGAACGAGATCAGTTGGTCGACCGCCGGCTACGCCAGCGGGCTCTACATCCTGCGGCTGTCGGCCCGCAGCGCCACGGGGCGCACGGCCAGGGCCATGGTGCGGCTGGCGGTGATCCGGTGAAGTCGGCAATCGCAGCCCTCTTCGCGCTGGTCGCGGTTGCGACGGTTTCCCGGGGCCAGAATCATCCGGAACTCGAGTGGCGGGAGTTCGAGACCGAGCACTTCCGCATCCTCTATCACCAGGGCCTGGAGGAT
>CAYWBJ010000099.1:0-7825 GCA_964456165.1 uncultured Gemmatimonadaceae bacterium
CAGCTCCTATTCCCACGGCACCGGCACGGAGGGCGGCCTGTTGCCTACCGCCGGCCCATTGCTGGACGCCCTTGCCGCAGCCGGCATCATTGTCGATGTGACCCACCTGACCGCCCAAGCCCATTGGGAGCTGCTGGATGCCTACGACGGACCGATCTGCGCCTCCCACCACAACTGCCGCGCCCTCGTCGACGGCCAGCGCCAGCTCACCGACGAGATGATCCGCTCGGTGGCCGACCGCGACGGCGTGATCGGAGCTGCCTTGGACTCCTGGATGCTGGACCCCGGCTGGCAGCGCAAGATCCCTCCCTACGAGCAGCGGACCGCAGCTACCGTGCAGTCGGTAGCCGACCACATCGATCACATCGCCCAGTTGCTCGGCACCAGTCGGCACTGCGGCATCGGCAGCGACCTCGACGGCGGCTTCGGGGTCGAACAGTCCCCTCGGGATCTGAACACCATAGCCGACCTGCAGAAGCTGCATCCGATCCTGGCCGACCGCGGCTACCAGGAGCAGGAGATCGCCGACATCTTCGCGGGCAACTGGATCCGACTCCTCAGGACTGTCTGGACCAGCTAGTTAATCCAATCAGAGCAGTTCTTTGCACAAGTTCCTCAACTTTCGGCATATGACGACAGCGTAAGTCCACATTACGAGCAATTTGAACATTATATGTTTACATAAAATCTATGGTCATTGCCAAAATTCAACTAAACTAATAGATTTGGCAGTGCATTCAGATTGCGCAAGCCGACTTGCTTGCCAGCAGGGAGCATCATTCCGATGAAGCGCGGAGCCGATCTTGTCATCGAAGCATGCGAACGCCACGGTGTCGAGTACATCTTCGGCCACCCCGGTGGCGCCGCCATGCCGATTTTCGACGCGCTGGTCGACTCGGACCAGCTGAATTTCGTTCTCACCCGTCACGAGCAGGGCGCGACCCATATGGCCGACGGGTATGCCCGGGCCACGGGAAAACCGGGCGTGGTCCTGGTGACCTCCGGCCCTGGCGCCACCAACACCATCACCGGCTTGCTGACCGCGCACATGGACTCGGCGCCCATGGTCGTTCTGACCGGCCAGACGATAACCCCGATGCTCGGCAAAGACGCCTTCCAGGAGGCCGACGTCTTCGATGTCTCCATGCCGGTGGTAAAGCACTCCTACCTGGTCAAGGAGGCCTCCGACATCCCCCGGACGATGATGGAGGCATTTCACATCGCCACCACCGGGCGCAAGGGGCCGGTTCTCGTCGACCTGCCCAAGGACGTGACCTCCGAGGAGTGCGACGCCCCCTTCCCGGAGAAGGTCTACCTGCCGGGCTATCACTGGCAGCCGAAGCCGGATCCGCAGCTGCTGCAGGAGGCCGGCGACCTGCTTGCGGCGAGCCGGCGTCCACTGCTGTACCTCGGCGGCGGCTGTGTCGCGTCCGGGGCCCACGATGCCGCCCTGGCCTTCGCTGAGAAGACGCGCATGGCCGTTACCAACACCCTGCTCGGAAAGGGCAGCTTCCCTGAGCAGCACGAGCTTTCGGTGGGCATGCTCGGCATGCACGGCACCGCTTACGCCAACAAGGCAGTGATCGGGTGCGATCTCATAATGTCGGTCGGCGGCCGCTGGGACGACCGCATCACCGGCAAGCTCTCGGAGTTCTGTCCCGATGCCGTCAAGATCCACGTCGACATCGACCCGGCCGAGTACGGCAAGGTGGTCATGCCCGACGTCTTCATCGAGGGCGACGCCTGCCAGGTGCTCGAGGAGCTCATCAACTACGTCGGGCCGCTGGACACGGATGAATGGCTGGCCCAGATCGACGAGTGGAAGGCCCGATTCCCACTCAAATACGGGCGCCGGGGAGGCCTGAAGATGCAGGCCGTGCTCGACCGGATCTACGAACTGACCGGCGGCGACGCGGTGGTCACCACGGACGTCGGCCAGCACCAGATGTGGGCGGCCCAGTTCTACAAGACCCGGCACGCCCGCCAGTGGCTCTCATCCGGCGGCGCCGGCACCATGGGCTACGGCTTCCCCGCCGCCGTCGGCGCCCAGTTCGGGCGGCCCGGCGAGACGGTGATCGCCGTCGTCGGCGACGGCGGCTTCCAGATGACCTTGTGCGAGCTGGCTACCGCGGCGCTGCACAAGCTGCCGATCAAGATTCTGGTGTTGGACAACCGCTACCTCGGCATGGTACGCCAATGGCAGAACCTGTTCTTCGACAACCGGCTCTCCGGGGTCGACCTGGAAGGCAATCCGGACTTCGTCAAGCTGGCCGAGTCGTACGGCATCAAGGGGCTGCACCTGCGCCGCACCGCCGACATCGACAAGGTCCTGACACAGGCGCTGGAGCACAACGAGGGACCGGTGGTCATCCACGCCGAGTGCGAGAAGGAGGACAACGTCTACCCGATGATTCCCGCCGGCGCCGCGATCCACGAGATGCTCACCGAGGCCCCAAGGACCAAGCTGGCCAAACCGACCGGGAGCACCTGATACCATGGCCACCGAAAGCAACCAGCAGCCCCCCACTATCGGCCTGCTCGTCAACGACCGGCCCGGCGTTCTGGTCCGCATAAGCCAGGTCTTCAGCCGCCGGGGTTACAACATCGCCTCCCTGGTGGTCTCGCCGGCCCACGTCTCCAACACCTCGCGAATGACGATCACCAGCAGCGGTCCCGCCGACGTGCTGCACCAGATAATCCTGCAGCTGAACAAGCTAGTAGACGTGATTCACGCCCGCGACCATACCGACGATCAGGCGGTCACGCGGGAGCTGGCCCTGTTCAAGGTGGGCTGCACGGTCGCAGAGCGCACTGAGGTCCTGCAGATCACCGAGGTCTTTCGCGGTAAGACAATCGACATCTCCGAGGAGACGATCACCATCGAAGCCACCGGCACGTCCGAAAAGATGAATGCCCTCGAGGCACTGCTAGGCAAGTTCGACCTGCGCGAGATGGTGCGCACCGGCAAGGTCGTGATGGCCCGCGGCAACGAGGTCACCTGAGGAGGATTCGATGGCGGAGCAGCTGAAACTGGCGTTCGTGGGGTGCGGTGCCATCGCCCGCTTCCACCTCAACGGCATCGCAGAGATGGCACCCGACATCCAATTGACCGCCGTGGTGGACACCATGGAGGAGAAGACTCGGGCCTACGCGGCGGAGACGGGAGCGACGCCTTTCGCCTCCCTCGACGAGGCGCTCGAGCAGGGCGACTTCGACGCGGTCGACATCATGCTGCCGCACGACCTGCATGAGGAGTTCGCCCTGCGGGCATTCGCCGCGGGCAAGCACGTCCTGCTGGAGAAACCGATGGCCCCCACGCCCGCGGGCTGCGACCGCATCCTCGCCGCTGCCAGGGAGGCCGGAACGGTCTTCATGGTCGCCGAGAACTCCCAGTACTGGCCCGAGATCGTCAAAGCCAAGGAGTTGGTGGACGCCGGCGCCATCGGCGACATCCTGACCGCACGGGCCGGCTTCGTGATGGAGTTCGACGACTACTGGTTCAAGGAGGGCAAACCCTGGCGCTACGAGAAGCAGCGCACCGGCGGCGGCATCGTTGTCGATGGCGGTGCCCACTGGATCCGTCCGATGCGCATGTGGCTGGGCGAGATAGACGAGGTTATCGCCGCCCTTGCCCACCCGCTGGACCGCATGGAAGGCGAATCCCTCGCCCGCGCGCTGATGCGCTTCGAGTCCGGCGTAATCGCGCAGTTCGACGCGATGATGCTCGAAACCTTCCTCGGCCCGGATCCCTGGTGGCGGATCACCGGCACCAAGGGTGAGATCCTCGTCGACGGTGGCTTCGGCGGCGTCGGCGGCGTGCGCCTGTTCGACGCCGAGCACCGCGACGGTCTCCAGGTGCTCGATGCCCACGGGTACGAGAAGTCCTTCGGCCCGGAGATGCTGGATTTCAGCCGTGCGGTTCTCGCCGGCGAGCCCCTAGCGGCCGGCCCCGAGCAGTCGCTGGGGGAGTTGCGCACCGCCCTGGCCATGTACCGCTCGGCCGAGACAAAATGCTGGGAGAAAGTGTGGGCGGACTGACGCTTGCCGCGGCCTGGGGGAATCGATATATTCCCGAGCCGTGACATACCCCCTGTGAGGGGGAGGATGCCCTTGAGCAAGGGCCCCACATTCCTTCGTTACACCATCAAATCCAAGCAACGCAGTTCGCAACGACCCCGCGAGCCGATCGCAGGTGCCTGATCTTTTATTCCGGCTACGCGTGCAAGCGCCGGGGCGAGTCCGCTGAGGAATCCTAATCTAATGGCAAGTAAATACGTCTACGTCTTCGGCACCCATCGCAATGAAGGTGACGCCAGCATGCGCAATCTGCTCGGCGGCAAGGGGGCCAACCTCGCAGAAATGGCAAACCTGGGACTGCCGGTCCCAGCCGGGTTCACGCTCACCACGGAGGTCTGTACCTACTTCTACGAGCACGGTCAGTCCTACCCGGAACAGCTTCAGGCGCAGATCGGCAAGGCAATCCGCGAAGTCGAGAAGACCATGGGGGCAACCTTCGGCGACCCCGACAACCCGCTGTTGCTGTCGGTACGCTCCGGAGCCCGCGCCTCCATGCCAGGCATGATGGAGACGGTGCTCAACCTGGGCCTGAATGACGACATCGTCGCCGGCCTAATCGACGCCTCCGGTAACCGCCGCTTCTGCTTCGACGTCTACCGTCGCTTCATCCAAATGTACGGAGACGTGGTGCTCGGACTGCGTCCCGCAGGTAAAGAGATCGACCCCTTCGAGGCCCTGCTCGAAGAGCGTAAGCACGCCCGTGGGGTCGAGCTCGACAACCAGCTGAGCGGCGACGACCTCGAAGCCCTCGTCGCCGATTTCAAGGCGGTGATCCGCAAGCGTCTGAAAATCGAATTCCCCGAGGATCCGCAGGAACAGTTGATGGGTGCCATCGGCGCCGTCTTCAGTTCCTGGAACGGCGCCCGGGCCATCCGCTACCGCGAACTCGAAGGGATCCCCCACGACTGGGGTACCGCGGTGAACGTGCAGTCCATGGTCTACGGCAACATGGGGAATGACTGCGCCACCGGGGTTGCCTTCACCCGCGATCCGTCCAACGGCAAGAAGGAGCTCTACGGCGAGTTCCTGATCAACGCTCAGGGCGAGGATGTAGTCGCCGGGATTCGCACCCCCGAACCGGTCGCGCGGCTCAAACGCCGCATGCCTGCCGCCTTCAAGCAGTTCGAGCGCGTCTGCACCAAGCTGGAGCGGCACTACAAGGACATGCAGGACCTTGAGTTCACCATCCAGAACAAGCGGTTGTGGATGCTGCAGACCCGCAACGGCAAGCGCACCGCCGCCGCCGCGGTGAAGATAGCCGTGGACATGGCCAAGGAGCGGCTCATCAGCCGCAACACCGCCATCGGTCGCGTCAAACCAGCAGATCTCGATCAGCTCTTGCACCCCACCTTCGACGCGGGCAAAAAGAGCACGCCGATCGGCATCGGCCTGCCCGCCTCTCCCGGCGCGGCGACAGGTCAGGTCGTCTTCAACGCCGAGGAAGCCGAGGAGATGGCGGCCAAAGGAGAGAAAACGATCCTGGTACGGATCGAGACCTCCCCCGAGGATATCGGCGGCATGCACGCAGCCGAAGGCATTCTCATCGCCCGCGGCGGTATGACCTCGCACGCGGCAGTCGTGGCCCGCGGGATGGGCAAGTGCTGCGTCGCCGGATGCGGCGCTCTCGAAATCGACTACCGCAAGGACCAGCTCGCCGCCGGAGGTATCACGGTGAAGCGCGGCGACTGGATTTCCATCGACGGCTCCAGCGGCGAAGTGATGCTCGGCCAGGTACCGACTAAACAGCCGACTTTCACCGCGGAGTTCGCGACCCTGATGGGTTGGGCCGACAAGGCCCGCAAGCTCAAGGTTCGCACCAACGCCGATACCCCGCACGACTCCGAGGTGGCACGCAAGTTCGGCGCCGAGGGTATCGGCCTGTGTCGCACCGAGCACATGTTCTTCGAAGGCGACCGGGTCACCGCGGTGCGGGAGATGATCCTGGCCGACGACCTGGCCGGCCGGCGCCGCGCACTGACCAAGCTCAAACCGATGCAGCGCCGGGATTTCGAAGGTATCTTCAAAGCCATGAACGGGCTGCCCGTGACCATCCGCCTACTCGACCCACCGCTGCACGAATTCCTCCCAGTGGAAAAGCAGCAGCAGCGGGAACTGGCCGATCAGCTAGGTCTGCCGCTGCGCCAGGTGGCCGCCAAGATTGCCTCGCTGCACGAATTCAACCCCATGCTGGGTCATCGCGGCTGCCGACTGGGCATCTCCTTCCCCGAGATCTACGAGATGCAGGTGGAGGCGATCTTCGAGGCGGTCATCAACGCAGCCAAGAAGCGGATCGCCGCCCTGCCGGAGATCATGATTCCCTTGGTGGGAACCGTTCGCGAGTTTTCCGATCTTAAGGAGATGATCGACACGGTCGCCAAACGCCTCCAGAAGAAGAGGGGCGTTAAGCTGCGATACGCCACGGGCACTATGATCGAGATCCCACGGGCAGCACTGGTTGCCGATCAGATCGCCGCCGAAGCTGAGTTCTTCAGCTTCGGTACCAACGACCTGACCCAGCTGACCTTCGGCTACAGCCGCGACGATGCTGGCAAGTTCCTTCCCGACTACGTGGAGAAAGGGATCCTGGATGTCGATCCGTTCCAGAGCCTTGACCAGGCAGGCACCGGTCAGCTCGTCCGCCTCGGCACGGAGCGCGGCAGGCAGGCACGCCGCAATCTCAAGGTCGGTATCTGCGGTGAACACGGCGGCGACCCCGAGTCAGTTGCCTTCTGCCACGAGGTCGGCCTCGACTACGTCTCCTGCTCCCCCTTCCGGGTTCCGATAGCCCGTCTCGCCGCCGCCCAGGCCGCTCTCGACCTCGGCTGATGCCATGGGGCAGGTACTAGCAGTCGCCAACCAGAAAGGGGGTGTGGGCAAGACCACCACGGCCGTGAACCTGGCCGCCTGCCTGGCGGTCGCCGAGCAGCCGACGCTGCTTGTCGACATGGACCCGCAGGCCAACGCCACGAGCGGCTGCGGGGTCAACCCCCAGGAGATCGAGCACAACAACATCTACCACGTGCTGCTCGGCGACCAGGAACCGGCGAGCGTCATCCGCGAGACCGAGATATCCTATCTGTCGCTGATGCCGTCTCACATCAACCTTACCGGGGCCGAAATTGAGCTGGTAAATATGATCGCCCGCGAGCAGAAGCTCGAGGGCCTCGTCACTGAGCTCCGCGAGCAGTACGCTTACATCATCATCGACTGCCCGCCGTCGCTGGGCCTTCTCACCATCAACGCGCTCGCCGGGGCCGACTCGGTCCTCATCCCGATCCAGTGCGAGTATTACGCGCTCGAGGGACTCAGCAAACTGCTCAACACCATTCGCCTGATTCAGCGCCACCTCAACCCAAAGCTGCAGATCGAGGGGGTACTACTCACCATGTTCGACGGCCGCCTCAACCTGTCGCGACAGGTCGCCGCCGACGTCAAGTCCTTTTTCGGAAAGAAGGTCTTCGAGACGGCGATCACCCGGAACATCCGTCTCGCCGAGGCACCCAGTCACGGCCAGCCAGTCGTCCTCTACGACGTGCTCTCGCAGGGTGCGCAGAACTACATGAGCCTGGCCGGCGAGGTGATCAGTCATGGCTAGAAAATCGGTCCTCGGGAAGGGCATTAACGCCCTGATTTCCGAATACCCCGAGTCGACTCAGGACGACCACCAGCAGATCGCCCAGATCAACGTAGAGGATATCGAGCCTAATCCGTACCAGCCCCGCACCGAATTCGACGAGGAGCAGATCAC
>CAYWBJ010000100.1:0-12835 GCA_964456165.1 uncultured Gemmatimonadaceae bacterium
GGCCGGACGAACACATCGGTCTCCATGGCACGTCGCGGATCGGCGGCGCAGGTCTTCAACTTGGAGGGTAGAAATCATCGTGGGCGTCAGGTCAGCTTTTCACCGGCATTTCGCCGGTGTTATTCTGGTCACGCAACGATAATACCGGCATAAAATCAACAATACCAAGTGCTGTGTGGAAAAAACTCAACCAGGCTTCCGCGCGTCGAAGCGAAGACGCACGTAGTCGGCGATCCAGACACCGTTCTCATCCCGCAGCAATGGCTCGAGGGCCAATCGCACCTCCTCGAGAAACGGTTGTTGCTCGGGTTCGGGCAGGGCCCCGTGGAAGGCATTGGCGAGCGTCCGCAGCCAGGGCACGATGTCGCCCGGCAGGGGCGTCGGACGCGGGATTAGTTCGATGTACCCGACGGCGAAGCCGGTCATCCGCAGCCTGCGGGCGTATTCCTCGGGCGTGGGAAAGTACCAGGGATTGAGCTCGAGCGGATCCAGGCCGCGACGCCGCAGTGCCTTTTCCAGGGCCGCCGCGATCCTAGCGATGCAACCGTGACCGCCACACTCGGCGACGAACCGCCCGCCCTCGCGCAGGCAGCGCCAGACGCCGTCGATCACCGCATCCGGATCGAGCATCCAGTGCAGGGTGGCATTGCTGAAGACCGCGTCGAAGGGGTGGGCGAAGGCGAGCGCCTGACCGTCCATAGCCACCACGGGAAGGCCGCGCCGGGCTGCGGCGCGCAGCTGGTCAAGGCTGCCGTCGACACCGACTACGTGGCATCCAAGCGCCTGCAGCTGAGCGCTCAGCGCGCCGTCCCCGCAGCCCAGATCGAGGATCCGCTCGCCGGAACTGGGCGCCAGGAGGTCGACGACCGGCTTCCCCAGCTCCGAGACGAAGCGGACGTTGGCGGCGTACGCCTCCGGGTCCCAGGTCTGCACCGGCCGCTCCCGACTCAACGCGCTGCCCTGGCCTCAAGGACGTCCCGACGCGTATGCCCAATAGCCATGCCCACGAACGCGAGAGGATCGCGAGCATTCCCGATATCACGCACCCGTGGCTATGTCGACCTCGCCGAGGTCAGGGTCTTCACCACGGTGATAATTCCTGCCCATCAGGTACTTCGTCTCCAGCTCCACGTCGCGCATTACCACAGGCGGTACCGCTTCCGGGTCGCGGTGCAGCATAGTCACCTCGAGGGTGTTCCTCCCCTTCCGGGGCCAGTGATCGCGATCGAGCTTGAAGATGAACCAGTAGCCGCCTACCCGGTACCGCGGCGCGCTCATCTGGTACATCCGATTGATGGTCCGCATCAGCGCTTTCGGCAGCTCTGTGCCGTTGAGGCGGAAACGGAACCGATCCCGCTCGTTCACCTCGAGGAGGCGGACACGCAGGAGGACTTCGTGGACCCGCCCGTCCCGGTCCCAGCGGCGCAGGTCGTCGCTGATACTGAAGCGGATGGCCTGTGCCCGTCGGCGCTTCATTTCCACCGGCAGCTGCATGGTCTCCCCTGGCTCCAGATCCGCTTGGGGGTCGGTGTAGCGACCGGTGACGGTCGGCACGAAGTATTGCTTGTCTCGCGGCGCCATGACCTCCG
Source organism: uncultured Gemmatimonadaceae bacterium (assembly GCA_964456165.1). Taxonomy (GTDB): domain Bacteria; phylum Latescibacterota; class UBA2968; order UBA8231; family UBA8231; genus CAYWBJ01. The sequence goes on from CAYWBJ010000100.1 coordinate 1,590, forward strand.
GGTAGGGCAGCTCCCGCAGCTTCTCGTAGAAGTCGCCCCCGTACGGCCAGTTGTTGAACCAGTGTCCCAAGTAGAGGCCGTCCACCCCCTGCTGCCAGTAGTTGCAGGCGGTCGCGCGCACCATCTGGATGTTCGACTCGTGCAGCCGGTCCGAATCGAGGTGACTGTGAAGGGCGGCATGGACCCGAGTCTTGGTGCCCCGAGCGGCCCGCACGAGCGGCCGGAAGTCGGCCTGTTGATCCTGCAACTCCGGTCCGGCGTAGGTCTGGCCGATGAGGACGTCGACGATGCCGGCCTCGATCCAGGCAGGCAGGTCGAGTCCCAACTGCATGCAGCCTTTGACGCTCGCCGGCACCCGAACCGCCAGCTCCCGGTCTCGGCCGCTGCGCTTGACCGCCCGGTAGACCTTGCGGATCCATGAGGTCATGATCTCCCTCCCCCGCTTCACCTCCCGTGGGTGGAAGTAGGCTGGGAAGTAGTTCAGCTGCAGCTCAAAGCCGTCGACGTCGTAGCGCTCGAGAGTCTCCTGGATCAACGCGAACCGCTCGTCCCGGACCTCCTTGTGCTTAAAGTCCATCATGCCGCCGATCCGCGAATCGCCCAGGTCGCCGGCGACGCCGATGGTCAGGTGCCTGTTGTCAAACCAGAAGTCAGAGCAACGGGTGTCCTCGCCCCGTTCTCCCGCGCTCTGCTGGACCAGGAGCGTCGGATAAATCTTGAGTCCGTGCTGGTGTGCCCGGTCGCAGACGATGCGGAGAGGGTCGTGCCCAGCCTTGATCAGGGCAACCGCGTTGCGGTGGGCGCGGTGGAAGATCAGGTGGGGCCACTTATCCATGTTGTGACCCCAGAGCTCCCCCACCTTCGTGTCGTGAAGCACGGTCCGCCCGTCCCCCAGGCAGAACATGACCGCATCGATCGGCGTGCCGAGCAGCTCATCGATGCCCGATTCGTACTCCGACTTCCGCATCGGTGGCTCGTACATGTAGATGAGGGGATGGCGGCCATCGTGGTAGAACATCATCCGTGGCTGGGTCATAGTCGTTCCTCGCTAGGTAGCCGGTGCGTGATCGGGATCAGCGAAACCAGTCGTAGTTCAGGCCCAGGGAGCGGTCGGCCAGGGGTAGCTCCACCTTTTCTCCTCCCCGCATCGAGGACTGCACGAGGGCGATCTCAACCTCGAGCGCGACGGCGACCCGGCGCCCCGAGTTCTTAGGTTCGTCGAGGTGGCCGGCCAAACAGTCCAACACGTCATTGAGAGGGTAGACGCCGCCGTAGGGGGCCAGGAACTGTGGGGCGGGCCACGGCATTTCCGCCAGCGCGGTAATCGCGCCAACCGTCTGCTGCTGCCACCAGCTGAATCCCCGCGGGTAGCCGAAGGTGAGCTCTCCCCTGCTGCCGGTCACCCGCAGTTGTGGTGCCCCCGCGCGGAAGTGAACGACAGTGCCATCGGCGGCTACCAACATGCCCTGCCCGTCGAACTCATCGCTGCCCGATTCGCGGCGGGGTCCGTCACCGGTGCCAACGACCCAGGCAGGCGGGCTGTCGAGGAAGTAGGACCAGTTCTGGTGCTGGGCACCGGGACCGACAGCCTCGATGGAGACCACGTCGCCGATGTCGCCGTCCCGGATCAACTGCCTGGCGCGGCCGAAGGCCGGGTCGGTCGTGGAGATCGAGCCGCAGTTGAGCGGCACCCCGGCGTCGGCGCAGACCTTCACCATCCGATCCGCCTCTTCGAGCGTGTGAGCCATCGGTTTCTCGGTGAAGATCCCTTTGGCCCCGCATTCCACCGCCAGGCAGGTCAGATCGGCCCGGTGTTTGGTGTTGGTTGCCACCGCCACGATGTCCGGCCGTTCCCGGCGCAGCATTTCGGCCGCATCCCGGTAGACCGCCTCGATGCCGTAACGCTCGGTGAAGACCTCGAGCCGCTTGGCGTCACGGTCGGCGGCCGCCACCAGATCGCCCTCCGGCCGGTCCAGGATCGCCTCGGCGTACGAGGTAGGGATCCCCGAAGTGCCGGCGTGCTCGTGGTGGTAAAAGCGCCGGTGGACGTCGAGCTCCGGCAGGGGCCGGTCAATGTCGTCCACGTGCCAGGTACCGCCGCGCTGGCCCAGGTCGTAGAGCATGCCCATCCAGCCAAGGCCGATCACGGCACCGCGGTATTCAGCCATCCTCTTGCCTCCTTCGCTTTGTCGCACTCTCAGACCCATACCCGGGAGTTCGGCACCGCCGATGATGCCGAAGCGGACCGAATCCATTGGACCTCGGGATCTCAGGAGGGTCTCAGGTCGCAGTAATGATGCACACGGCATCGGCGCCCAGCAAGCCGCCATTCTTCCCCTTTTTCGATTGACAGCCATTCGTAGCCTTATTACCGTTTTAGCCGCCGATCAGGAGAACAAAATCACCTCACCAGCGGAAGGAGCAAAACCATGGCCATCATCCCGCTCATCAGTTCTGACATCGCCGGCCCCCTGGGTGCCATCCACCTTCCCCGCCTGTGGTCGAAGCTGCTTCTGAGCGCCACCGGCAACCTGCCGGACGACTACGACGAGTGCGGCATGGGCTTCGACCAGATGGTGCTCGACGGCCTCAAGGTCGATCGCGACGCCGCCGTCGCCTTCGTCAAGGACAGCAAGTCGAGTTACGCCCAGTTCGAGAAGTGGGTAGTAGATCAGCGCGGAGGCAGCATTCCGCAGGGCGAAATCGACGCCTCCAACGCGGCGATCCGCGGCTACAACCACGCCGACGACACCCGTGCCGAGATCCTTGGCGCAGCCGGGATCGAAGACGACGGCTCCATCCTCGACGCCGTCAATCTGAACAACCTGGAAGACTGGGCCGAGCTGCACACCACCATCACCGGCTGAGACCCGGCACTACCTTCGCCCAACGCGCGGGTGTCCCCTCAAGGGGGCACCCGTTTATCATGTCATCCCGTCAAACTCCAAGCAGAAGGGCCAAGCATGGCAATCGACGTCGTCCGACTCACCAAAGAGCTGGTCAGCTACAATTCGGTCAGCTCCCTGACCAACGTCCCGGTCACCCGGCACTGCGCCAAGGTGCTTAAATCCATCGGTTTTCAGATCGAGCAGCTCCCCTACAAGGATGCCAACGGCGTCGACAAGCTTTCCATCGTCGGCAAGCTAGGCAAAGGCAACGGGGGCCTGGCGTTGATGAGCCACAACGACGTCGTGCCCGCCACCAACGCCCACGACTGGACCAACGGCGACCCGTTCAAGCCGAGGGTCAGCAACGGCAAGCTGTACGGACGGGGCTCCGCCGACATGAAAGGCCCCCTGGCCGCCTCCATCGCCGCCGCCGCCGAATATAAAGCCGCCGACCTGAAGGCCCCCATCTACATCGTCGTCACCGCCGACGAGGAAATTGGCGGCGGCGGGGCCAGCAGCGTCGCGAAGCAATCCAGGTTCTTCCGCGAGGCGAGCCAGGGCTACGGCCTGATCTGCGAACCGACCCGGCTCAGAGTGGTGTACGCCCACAAGGGTGGCATGCAGATGGTGATCGAGTCGAAGGGGCGGGCGGCGCACACCAGCACCCTCAAGGGGGTCAACGCCAACCTGAAGATGATTCCCTTTCTGACCGAAATGGCCAAGGTGAACGAGCTGGCGCTGCCCTCGAAACGCTTCCGCAACGAGGAGTTCAATCCGCCCCACTCCGAGTGGAGCATCAGCATCAACGACCACAACCTGGCGATGAACGTCTATCCGGTGAAGAGCATCTGCCGCATCAGCTACCGACCGATGCCCGACGTCGACATTGCACCGCTGATCGAGCGCACGCGCGCCAGCGCCCGCAAGCACGGCCTCAAGTTCAGACTGCTCAAGTCGGGGCGGCCCCTCTACACCGATCCGACGTCTCCTTTCGTGCAGTCGGCGCTGAAGATCACCGGCACCCGCAAGCCGACGACCGTCCCCTACGGGACCGACGGCGTGCAGTTCGCGTCCGTCATGAAGCGGATGATCGTCATCGGCCCCGGCGATATCGCCCAGGCCCACACCGTGGATGAGTGGATCGAGCTGGATCAGTTGCGCAAGGGCGTCCAGGTCTATCACCGCTTCATCGACCAGATCTGCGTCGAGGACGCCCTCTAGTGCTCTTTTCAATTAGTAGCCTTGAGATTTCGTCGTAGGGGGCCCGACTCGCGAGGCGGGCGATGGAGCCAAATTGTCAGAATATGGGAACTGAGCACAACGCCGCGATCCGGAATGCAGCGGCGACGAAATACAAGGCTGGTTTCTTAACGGCGCACTAGTCCCTGCGAAGCTGCAGTTACCAATTGCCGTCGCAGCGGCCGCGGTTTGTTCGCGGCCGCCGGCTCAGGGGGCCGCGAGCAAACCGCGCTGTACCATCTCCTCGGCGATCTGCACGGCGTTGAGGGCCGCCCCCTTGCGCAGCTGATCCCCGCTGACCCAAAGGTCCAGACCCCGCCCGTCCGGGCGCGAAATGTCCTTGCGCACCCGTCCGACCAGCACGTGGTCATGGTCGGAGGCCTCGATCGGCATCGGAAAATAGTTGCGCTCCCGCTCATCGATCACCCTCACGCCCGGAGCTGCGGCCAGCGCTTTCCGCGCGGCGTCGACGTCGATCGGTTCAGCGAACTCCAGGTTGACTGCCTCGGAGTGGGCGCGGAAAACCGGTACCCGAACCGTAGTCGCGGTGATCTGGATGTCGTCGTCGTGGAAGAGCTTACGGGTCTCCGCGATCATCTTCATCTCCTCCTCGCAGTAGCCCTCCGGCCCGATGCTGGAGTCGTGAGAGAAGAGGTTGAAGGCGATCTGGTGCGGCAGCTCGACCGGCTCGACGACTTTGCCTGCGAGCAGGTTTCGCGTCTGCTGCTCGAGCTCCTCCATAGCCCGGGCGCCGGCGCCGCTCACCGCCTGATAGGTCGACACGACAATGCGCTCGACCCGATTGAGCCGGTAAAGCGGCCAGACGACCACGTCCATGATGATGGTGGAACAGTTCGGGTTGGCGATGATGCCCTTGTGATCTTCCAGGTCGGCGGCGTTGATTTCGGGCACCACGAGCGGCACCTCCGGATCCATCCGGAAAGCCGAGGTGTTGTCGACGACGACAGCACCGGCCGCGACCGCATGCGGGTTGAAGCGCTTGCTCAGCGAACCACCGGCCGACGCCAGCACCAGGTCGATGCCGGCAAAGGAGTCCTCGCTCAGGGCCCGGACCGCGTGGGGCTCGCCCTTGAAGTCGATGCTCTTGCCCTCGGAGCGGGGCGATGCGAGTAGCCGCAGCTCGCCTACCGGAAAGTTGCGCTCAGCCAGTATCTCGAGCATCACCTGGCCGACGGCGCCGGTGGCACCCATGATGGCGACGTTGAGTGGCATGGCTGTCTACTCCTGGCCGGCTGGAGCCAGGTCGAAGGCTTCGTGCAGCACGCGCACCGCCTCCTCACCTTCGTCCTGACTGACAACGCAGGAGATCTTAATCTCCGACGTGCTGATCATGAGAATGTTGATCCCGGCGTCGGCCAACGCCTGGAAGGTGCGGGCGGCGACGCCAGCGTTGCTCTTCATACCTACCCCGACCACCGACACCTTGGCAATATTCCGATCGGAGTCGGCCTCGCCGGCGCCCAGATCGTCTTTGACGGCCTTGCAGACTTCCAGCGCCGGCTCCAGGTCTCCGGCCGGAACCGTAAAGGAGACATCGGTGGAGCCGGCCTCGCTGGTGTTCTGGATGATCATATCGACATTGATGCTGCGCCCGGCCAAGGCGCCGAACAGCTTCGCGGCAATGCCGGGTCGGTCGGTCACCCGGCGCACGGTGATCTTCGCTTCGCTGAGATCGTGGGCGATCCCGCGGACGACTACTTCTTCGAGCACGGCAACCTCCTTGATGAGCGTGCCAGGATTCTGGTTGAAGCTCGAGCGCACGGCGATGGTCACGCCGTGCTTGCTGGCGAACTCGACCGAGCGGGACTGCAGCACGCGGGCGCCGGCGCTGGCCAGCTCCAGCATTTCCTCGGGGGTGATCACGTCGAGCTTGCGAGCGTCGGGCACCACACGTGGGTCAGCGGTGTAGATACCATCGACGTCGGTGTTCATCTCACAGACGTCGGCGTTCAGCGCGTAGGCCAGAGCGACGGCGCTCAGGTTCGAGCCACCGCGGCCGAGGGTGGTCTCCTCGTTCTCGATCGTCACGCCCTGGAAACCGGCGACGATGAGGATACGTCCCAGGTCGAGCTGCTCGAACAGGCGGTCCGGCTTCATGTCGAGGATGCGGGCCTTGCGATGCACCGCGTCGGTGATTATTCCGCTCTGGCCGCCGGTCATCGAAACCGCCTCGACACCCAGGTCATTGACCGCCATCGCCAATAGCGACATGGAGATGCGCTCGCCAGAGGCCATCAGCATGTCCATCTCCCGATCCGACGGGTTCTCGGTGACACGGCGGGCGAGCGACTCCAGTTCGTCGGTGGTGTCACCCATCGCCGAGACCACCACGACCATCTGGTCGCCACTTCTGTGGCGGGAGACGACACGCTCGGCGACGCGGCGGATCAGCTCGGGAGTTGCCACCGAGGTGCCTCCGTATTTCTGCACTACCAGGGTCATCTCAGCTCTCCTTGCCTGGAAGCGAGCCGTTGATCAGGCAGGCCATCAGCTGATGACCTCGGTCACATGGGGTCCCCACCGCCGCCGACGCCTCATCATAGGCCGCAACGCCGTCCGCCGCGATCCCCTCGCCCCACAGAACGTAGGGCACCGGCTCGCGACTGTGCGTCCGCAGCGGTATTGGCGTGCGGTGGTCCGGGGTCATGAGCAGACGCGCCGACGGGTAATCGGCCAGTCCGCCTGCCACCGGTCCGGCGACAAGCCGATCGAAGTCCTCCAGCGCCTGGATCTTGGCGCCGGGATCGCCGTTGTGGCCGGCCTCGTCCGGCGCTTCCACGTGCACGTAGACCAGGTCGTGCCGGTGGAGTGCCTCCAGCGCATACTCGGCCTTACCGGCGTAGTTGGTGTCGAGATAGCCGGTGATGCCGGGGACCTCGATCACCTCTAGGCCCGCCTGCCTGCCAATGCCACGCACCAAGTCGACGGCGGATATCACGCCGCCGCTGACGCCGTACTTCTGCTCAAAGGTTTCCAGCTGGAGGGCGCCGCCCGACCCCCATAACCAGATGGCGTTGGCCGGCAACTCCCCCTCCTGCTCCCGCCTGCGGTTCACGTCCGCGCCGACGAGGACCGACTCGGCGGCGGCCATGAGCCGGTGGATCTCTTCGGCTCCGGGCCCGGAGGGCAAGTGGGCGGCAATCGACTGGCCCATGATGTCGTGGGGGGCAAAAGACAGCTGACCGGCGGGTCCGTCCCGGAAGACCATGATATGACGGTAGCCGACCCCCGGATAGAAGACGAGGCGGTCGTTGCCCAACTCGGCGCTGACGGCGCGGACCAATTCCGCCCCGTCATCGGTGGTAATGTGCCCGGCGCTGTAGTCGACCAAGGTGTCGCCGTCCCGGTTGATCAGATTGCACCGGAAGGCGATGTCCACGTCCCCCAGATCGATCCCCATGCTGGCCGCCTCGAGCGGGGCGCGACCGCTGTAGTGTACGGTGCTGTCATATCCGAAGATCTCGAGGTTGCCGATGTCGCTGCCGGGATGGCAGGTGGCCGGGATCATCTGCACGAGGCCATTGGCGCCCTCGCTTGCCAGGCGGTCCATATTCGGGGTGCGAGCGGCCTGCAGCGGTGTGCGTCCTCCCAGTTCGTCGAGCTGGTAATCGGCGGCCCCATCGGGAACCAGAACCACGCACTTCACGGTAACGGGTACCCGTTGATTTGATCGCTTAACAAACGAGAGTTGCGGGCAGGACTGGTCAACGGTGTTCTACAGCTCTTCCATGCGGATCAGGTGGACCCGGTCTTCGACGAAGTCGAGGGCTGCCAGCGCAGCGATGGAGCGTTGCATCGCTCGCTCCGACGCTTCGTGGGTCGTGAAGATCAGCGGCACGGAGCCGCCCTGCAGGTCGCGCTCTTTCTGGATTAGCGAGGCGATACTGATGCCCTCGTGAGCGAAGACGTGGGCGATCTGCTCGAGCACCCCCGGTTGATCGCGGGCCAGCAGCCGCACGTAATAGCGGATCTCCACGTCCTGAACGTCGGCGATGCAGGTAGCCTCGGCGCCCAGGACCATGTCGCCGACTGCCGAGCCGGCGCCGGTCCGCTTGCGCTCGGCCAGTTCCACCATGTCGGAGACCACGGCACTGGCAGTCGGCATCTGACCTGCCCCCTTGCCGTAGAAGACCTGGGTGCCCACGGCGCTGCCGTCAACCTCGATGGCGTTGTACTCGTCGTGAATGTTGGCGAGCAGGGATTCGCTCGGCACCATGGCCGGGTGCACGCGCGCCTGGACCGACCGGCCGTTGCTCTTGGCGATCGCCAGCAGCTTGATGGCATACCCCAGCTCACCGGCCCACTTGATGTCGCGGGGCTCTATCTGCTCAATGCCCTCGCAGAAGATCTCCTCCACCTTGCAGGTCGTGTGAAAGGCGATGCGGCAGAGCAACGCCAGCTTCTGTGCCGCGTCGGCGCCGCTGACGTCCATGGTCGGGTCCGGTTCGGCGTACCCCCGGCGCTGCGCCTCGGCGAGGATCTCCTCGTAGGTGCCGGCCCCCCGCGTCATCCGGGTCATGATGTAGTTGGTGGTGCCGTTGAGGATGCCGTAAAGCGACTCCACCTTGTTGGCCACCAGCCCGCTGCGCAGCGAGCGGATGATCGGGATCCCGGCGGCGACGCTGGCTTCGAACATAAGGTCGGAGCCGTTCTCCAGCGCCAGCGCAAAGAGTTCCTCGCCATGGGTGGCAAGCACCGCCTTGTTCGCCGTCACCACATCCTTGCCTTGTCGGAGGGCGGCGCGAATCCATTCGTAGGCGCCAGCGGCACCGCTCACCTCCACCACCACTTGGACCTCGGGGTCGTCCACGACGGCGGCCGCATCGCCAATGAGCGTGGCGGGATCGAGAGGTACGGACCGAGCCTTGTCCGGGTCGCGCACGGCGACACGCACCAGCCTGAACTCGCCGTGCTTGCGGCGGCGCATGGCCGACGGCGCATCCTGCAGCAGCTCGGCGACGCCGGTGCCGACCGTACCCATTCCGATCAGCCCTATTCCGATGGGATTCGACATTGTCCCAGTAGCGATGCTGGAGGGGTCTGTGCCTGCAGCGAGACCGCCCGCTCGGGAAGAAAAACGCTGCCTTAAACAGCTTTGAAATATAGCGGCTGTTCCGATTTTGCCGCAAGCGTTTACAGGTCCTTTGAAGGCTCCTAAATTGCCCCGCCGGCATTGCTTTGCTAAGCTAGTGCGCCGTTAAGGCCGCAGCCAGGAGACGCACCATGGATATTGCTCAGTTCAGGTCATCGGTTGCCGCAGAAGAGCCTCCAGGCGGCCTTTCCGGTCCCCTGCTGGCGTTGTGGTACGACGCGAAAGGCGAGTGGGACCACGCCCATCAGATCCTCCAGGACGAGCCGGGAGAGGACGGCTCATGGGTGCACGCCTACCTGCACCGGGTCGAAGGGGATGAGAGCAATGCCGGCCACTGGTATAGGAAGGCTGGTCGCCCCCACAGTCAGGCGCCACTCACCGACGAGTGGGAAACCATCGCCGGCGCACTCCTCGCGACCTCGTAGATCCCCACCTCACCGGTTTCCGGCAAGCCGCTCGATCTCCGCTACCACCGACGCGGCCAGCGGGTGTTCTCTCCCGTGCACCTGGAGAAAATGCCGGTAGGCCGCCAATGCATCTTGGGCACGCTCCAGGCGCAGCAGGGTGGCAGCCATGTTGATGAGGGCATCAGCGTGCTCGGGCTGTAGCCGCAAAGTGGCCTCGTAGGCAGCCAGCGCCGCGTCCGGACGCTCCCCGTCCAGGAGCAAGTTCCCCAGGTTGTAGTGCCCGGCCGCCAGCCCAGGCTGGCGTTCCAGGGCGGCCCGGAAGGCCTTCTCCGCCGCGCTGAGGAGCTGGTTGCGATGGTAGATCAGCCCCAGGTTGTGGTGGTATTCGGCCCGCTCCGGGGCCAGCTGGATCGCCTGGCCAAATGCCTTTATGGCCAGCTCGATCCTGCCGGCCGCTTGGTAGCTCTCACCGAGCAGCGCGCGCAGATGGCCGTTGGCAGGTTCCAGTTCCACTGCCCGCTCAAACGCCGCCACCGCCTCCATCGCGCCACCATGTCGCAGCAAGGTCCTGCCGATGTTGGCATAGGCAGGCGCCGACTGCGGATCCGTCTGAGCCGCCTGGCGGAATAACCGGAGCGCGTCGGCGAACTGGTCCCGCCCGCGCGCGACCTCACCGAGGCCGTTCAACGCCCGGGCTTGAAGCTTGTCCCCGAAAACTGGTAACAGCGGCACAGCGGCCGTGGCAACAGCCGCGCGGACAGCCCGGAAGTGCTCTGCCGCCACATCCAGCATCTGGCGCCGCAACGCCTCCGCACCCAGGCGCAGGTGAATAGCGGCAACCGATTCGCCGCCGCGGCGGAAGGCCCGCATCGCCTTCTCTCCTTCTCCCAGGGCAGCATGTGCCTCCCCTGCCATCCGCCACAGGACCTGGTCGCCGGGCCAGCGGCGCAAAGCCGTCTCCAGGGTGGCGACCGCGTTCCGGTGCCGCTCGGCGCGGCGCTGCGCCTTGCTCAACCCCAGGTAGGACTCCCGCATTCCTGGATCCAGCGCCAGCGCCTGCCGGAATCGGTCGCTCGCCGCCTCGTGGTCCCCAAGACGCAGCAGAGCCGATCCCATGTTGTGGAACACCTGCGGCCGCGGCAGCAGCTTTGCTGCCTCCCCGTATGCGGCGACGGCCTCGCGCAGCCGTCCCAACTCCTGCAGGGCGTTACCCATGTTGTTGCGCGCTTCGAACAGGTCGGGGCGCAGTTCCAGTGCCCGCCGATAGTGGGCGATGGCCAGATCCGGCTTGCCTTCCTGCAGGCGGGCCGTGCCCAGGTTGTAGTGGGCGCGCTCCATGGTCGGATCCAGTTCGATCGCGCGATTGCTCACCCGCGCCGCATCGGCGTGGCGCCCCTGTTCGAGGTAGCTCTTTCCGAGGTTGGCGTGGGGACGCGCCATGAGAGGTCCCTTGGCGACGGCATCGGCCCACAGCGTTTCGCCATCGACCCATTGGCGGTTGCGCTGCACGGTGTGGCCGAGAAGGACAGCGAGGAGAGCGACGACTAGCGGAAGCCGATACCGACCGGCAGCGACGTTGCCCACGGCCAGCGCAACTCC
>CAYWBJ010000101.1:0-1598 GCA_964456165.1 uncultured Gemmatimonadaceae bacterium
TTGCATCGAAAACCCCCTTTTTCGCCCAGCGGGCCCTCAGTTGTCGTCCACAGGCTCGCCACTACCTAAAAAGGAGGCGCCTAAAGCCGCGCTCCCGGATGACAACGGACCGAGCACACGACCAAATCGCTTGACACAAAAGCTAAAACGGCCTTTATAGTTCCTATACATCGACACGCGTGACGGGACGGGGGTGATGGGCGACGCGACGGCAGCGACAGCGGCGAAAGGCAAGCGGATCTTCGACCTGGCCTGCGATCGCCTGACTAAGCTGTGCCACGAGTATCGCCGTCTGCCGGTGCGCCACTACCGCGATTTCGGCAGCCACTGCCCGTAAGGCCGGCCTCACCGCGGGCGAAGAGCCGTGCTCCCGGTGATGCAACCGGGTCCGCCGAAGCTGGCAGCGCCCGGGGGCCCGTTGTCGCGGCATACCTGAAGCGAACAGGAGGAGGAATGACGACGAGAAACTGGGCTGGCAACGTAGAGTTCGGCCCGGCGCCCATACGGGCGCCGGAGACCCTCGGAGAACTGCGCGAACTGGTGCGCTCTTCCCGCAAGCTGCGCGTCTTGGGCTCGCGCCACTCCTTCAACGACATCGCCGCCTCACCGGATCTCCATTTGTCTCTCGAGCGGCTGTCCCGGCCACCGACCTTCGATCGGGAGCGGCAGACCGTCACCTGCAGTCCGGGCGTCACCTACGGCGAGCTCTGTCCGCTGCTCGATGCAGAGGGAGTGGCTCTGCGGAATCTGGCCTCACTGCCGCACATATCGGTAATGGGGGCGTGCTCCACCGCCACCCACGGCTCAGGGGATGGCAACCAGAACCTGGCGACCGCTGTCGTGGAACTGGAGCTGGTCGATGCCCACGGCGAGGTCCGCCGCCTTTCCCGGGACGCGGAAGGCGATGCGTTCAGCGGCCAGGTCGTCAGTCTGGGAGGCCTGGGGGTGGTGACAGAAGTGACGCTGGCGACGGTGCCGGCTTTCTCCATGCAGCAGGAGGTGTTCGAGGACCTGCCGGTCGCCGGCGTCTACGAGCGCTTCGACGAGATTACCTCCTGCGCCTACAGTGTCAGCCTGTTCACCGACTGGCGGGATGGGCTGGTCAACCAGGTGTGGATCAAGCACCGACTCGACGGATCGGAGGGCCGGCCGCCGGCGACCGGCTTTCTGGGTGCCCGTCCGGCGCCGACACACCGGCATCCGATGACGGAGCTGTCGCCCGACCCGTGCACAACTCAAATGGGGCAGCCTGGACTGTGGCACGAACGGCTGCCCCTCTTCCGCGTCGACCACACGCCGGCCAGCGGTGATGAGCTGCAGACCGAGTACTTCGTGCCGCGGGCGCATGCGGTGCAGGCGCTGCAGGCCCTGGAGGGCCTGGCCGACGAGATGGCCGAGCTGCTGTGGCTCTCGGAGGTGAGAACGATTGCCGCCGATGAGCTGTGGCTGAGCCCGAGCTACCGGACGCCGACCATCGGCATCCACTTCTCGTGGCACAACGACTGGGAGGGGCTGCAGGGGTTGCTCCCAGTCGTGGAGGAGGCTCTAGCGCCTCTCCAGGTGCGGCCCCACTGGGGGAAGGTGTTCACGCTAAAGCA
>CAYWBJ010000102.1:0-23472 GCA_964456165.1 uncultured Gemmatimonadaceae bacterium
GGTTCATCATCATGTTCAACGGCCTTCCATGCCCACGCGCGAAACTGACATTCAGGCCCGTCCGCTGGTCCCACTGGCGCTCATCGCCCTTTTCACGGCGATGGTCGTCAGCCTGCCCATCGGACACCAGTTCTTCCACGCGAGCCTAATCGAGCCCGAGCACTGTCCGGTGCACTTGCTGCAGACCGGTCTGGTGCTGCTGGGTGGAGCGGTGGCGCTGGTGGTGCTGACCGCCTGCGAGCCCGCCTCGGCGATCCCGTGTGTGGCAGCCTTTCCGTTTTTTTCCCCCCGCTTTACCTGTCCCACCCGGGGACCGCCCCGGCGCTAGCGCACCCGCGCCCATAGACCAGTGCACGCCGATCCGTCAGCAGAGGACCGGTGCGCGGGTGCCGTTCTCCATACTTCAACCGACCGCCGTCTCAAAAGGGTCCATCGATACCCGCGTGCCCCAAAGTGTGCGCTGACGGCAACACCAAACGACTGGAGACTAGCTGCCATGTTGAAGAAGCAGATCGCCCTGAGTGTATTGTCCCTTGCCCTTTTCACCGCCGGGTGCGGTGACGACGACAACCCTGTAGACGCTCACGAAGCCGACGATCACGCCGAACCGGTCGGTCTTATCGTCCTCGACAGCGGCGCCGAAATCGTCCGCTATGAAAGCGGCAAAGTCAGCGGCGAGATCGAGGTCGGCCACGGCAAAGAGACCGCGCTGCTATCGGTGCGCTTCATCGCCGAAGACGGCGATCTTTTCACCCCCCACGCCGAGGACGGCTACACCTTGACCTGGGAAATCAATGACGCGGGCATCGCCGAGGTCGAACACCACGCCGAAGATGGCGCCTGGGCCTTCCATATCGCCGGCCTTGCGGAGGGTGAGACCACCATCCGCATCAAGATCAACCACGGAGGTCACGTGGACTTCGTCTCAGGTGAAATCGAGATCCACGTCAGCGAGGACGGCCCCGGCGAGGAGCACGATCACGAGGAAGGTGGAGACGAATAACGGCTCCCCGCTGAGACCGATGTTAAGGGGACGGTCGGGCCGCGATCGCTTCGGTCCGACCGTCCCGAACTCGGTATGTCGCCCATGCGCAGTGTGCCCCTTAAACCCCTCTTCGTTGTAACCTCGATAATCGGGCTGTTGCTCGTCCTGACCGTATCCGCCGGTGCCACCACCGGCTCCCTCACCGGTCAGGCCCGAGACAACGACACCGGCGAACCCGTGGGCTGGGTGCTGCTGGTCGTCGAAGGACTCGATCGTGCCCGCTCCGCCGACGCCGAGGGGCATTTCGCCTTCCGGGATCTGCCGGCGGGCGACTACGTACTCAAAACCCTGCGCATCGGCTACCGCGAAGCCCGCTTCCCCTTCTCAATTCGCATCGGCACCACCACCTGGCTCGAGCTCAAACTCGGCCACACGCCACTCGAAACCGAGGCCCTCATTGTGGTAGGGGAAACCACCCGCACGATCTCCGAGCTGCGAGAGCCCGAAGTCGTCTTCACCGGCAAAAAACTGCGCCAGCATCTCAGTCGCACCATCGCCGAGACAATCGACCACGAGCCAGGTATCACCCAGCGGTCAATGGGACCGGCGCCCTCGCGGCCCGTATTACGCGGCCTCGGCGGAGACCGCCTGCTAGTGCTCGAAGACGGCGAGCGTACCGGCGATCTCTCGGGGTCGTCGTCCGACCATGCCGTCGCCATCGAGCCGATGACCACGGATCGAATCGAGGTCGTGCGCGGTCCCGAAGCACTGCTCTATGGTTCCAACACCCTCGGCGGCGTGGTCAACGTGGTGCGCGGCTTAATTCCCACCGAACACCCCGAACAGACGGGCGGCGCCTTTACCTGGCAGGGCGAGACCGTCAACAGCGGCATCGCGGCTGGCCTGGCGCTCAACCAGCCCCTGGGGCCCCTCGCTCTTAGACTAGACGGCAGCTTGCGCGACGCCGGCGATATCGGCACGCCCCGGGGCGCGTTGACCAATACCGACATCCGCACCGAAAATGCCTCGCTCGGCCTCGGGTTGATCGGTCCCTGGGGCCGCGCCGGCGTCGCCGGCAGTCTCTACAACTCGGCCTATGGCATCCCGCCCGACCCGGATGGCGGTCATCCTGGCGGCGTGGATGTCGACCTCGATCGTCAGCACCTCGAAGCCCGGGCCGAATGGATTTTCGGTCTCTCCTGGCTGCAGCGTCTCGAAATCCGTCACGCATTTTCGCGCTATCGGCACGGTGAGTTCGAAAAGAGCGGCACGCTGGGCTTGGAGTACGGCGTGCTGACGCACAATAGCGGTGTGCTGGCTCGTACCCGCGACCTTGGTCCCCTGCAAGAAGGCGCCTTCGGTCTTTGGTACGAATACCGCAATTACGCGGCGGGCGGTCTCAACTTCACGCCCCCCGCCGAAGAATACGCGCTCGCCCTGCTCTCTTATCAGGAATGGACCCGCGGCCCACTCGCCCTCAACGGCGCCCTGCGTCTGGACGGCCGCCGCGTCGAACCGCGCGACACACGGGACTCGCGCAATGTCGGACGCATCCGCACCCGAGGCTTTTTCGGCTTCTCCGGGGGCCTCGCCGCCCGCTTTCAGCGCAATCAAGACCTGGCCATCGGACTCTCGGTGATGCGCACTTTCCGCGCCCCCGGCATCGAAGAGCTGTTTTCTGAGGGCCCTCATCTGGCGGCGTATGCCTATGAAGTCGGCAACAGTTCATTGGGTAGCGAGCGCGGCCTGGGCCTCGAACTCTCGCTTGACTACGACCACCCGCAGGGCCATCTGCACCTGGCTTTGTTCCGCAACGCGATCGACGGGTATATCTTCCCGGAAAACACCGGCCAGTACAGTCTGCGCCGCGCCGACCTCTTTTTATACCGCACCGCCGGCGAAAAAGTCCTGATGTACGGCGCCGAATCCACCTTCTACTGGCACCCCTTCGACAAAGTGGAAACCGGCGGCTCCTTCGGCTATGTGCGCGGCGTTCTCGCCAACCGTTCCGGCGAGAATGTCCCCCGCCTCCCGCCCCTGCAAGGCCGTATCAACATCACGATCGAACCGTCTGAATCCTTTACCACCGGCGTCGTCGTGCGTTTGGCCTCAGAGCAAGACCGCACCGGCGAATTCGAGCAATCCACCTCTGGCTACGCTGTTCTGGACTACTCGGCCCAGTACTACCGTCACCTGTGGGGACATGTGCACACTGTATCCCTCACCCTCGAAAACCTCACCCACACGACCTACAACAGACATCTCAACCGCGTCAAGGAAATCATGCCCGAACCGGGCCGCAACCTGAGAATCCTCCACAAAACTTTCTTCTAAAAGTCTTTGGTGGGGGATTGCCTTCGCCGTCCAGGTAGTACCGCAAAACGTGCAACGATCGCAGGAAGGAGTGAAGGATTCCTAGCAGCGGTATCGTCGTTCGAGCGCACAGAATGTGAAATCGGACTCGAACTCTCCGCGTGACATAGGAGAGCGCCACGAGACTTGAAGGGCCTAAACTCTAACAGCTTAACGACATGAATGTGGAGGACGTCTTCGTTCCTCCCTCTTTCGCCAGCGCATCGCCCCTATCAGGTCGTTGCTCTATGGCAGATTTGCGGACACATGGTGTTGTTAGCGGCCAGCGTAGGAATTCTGTCGAACGGCCGGCTACGTTAGCGAAAGCGGCTTCGGGTGCGTCGTGAAGTGATCGTAGGACTCGAAACAGGGCGGGGAGAAGCCCCGCGGCGCACCCGCATCGAGCAGTTTCCGCATGATTAGGCTCAGGTTGAAGCCGCTGACGTGGATCAGCAAGCGCTTGAGGATGTTGTCGCGACCGGAAATCGTTTTGTGTCTCGCCGTCGCCGACCAGCACCCACCGGCCTAAGATCCCCAACTCTTGCTGCCGCTGCTGTTCGTCCTTTAGGTAGTCGATTGGCGGCGCCTTTACCTCGAGCCGCCGCGCGCCACCCTGCTGGCCCCTTTGACAGTGAGGATGCGGCCGGCGGTGTTTACGCCCTGGCACACAGATTCAGGAATTCCACGAATTATCTCAATTGAATCCCCGCGGTGGGCAGCGACGAGGGAGAGCACATTGGCAAGAATCAGAGTTGGCGTCATAGGTACCGGCCGTAAGGGCCGCCAGCACATGAGCTTCATGGGCAAGTTCGAGGAGGTCGAGCTTACTGCCCTCTGTGACCCGGTGGAAGAAGCGAGGACGGCCGCCGGAGAAGAATTCGGCATTGCGTCCCGCTTTGCCGACGTGGACGAGATGCTGGAGTCCGTGGAGCTGGACGCTGCCTTGGTTGCAACGCCGCCGGACCTCAACGCACCGGCTGCCAGGGCGTGCCTGGATCGGGGCATCCACACCCTGCTCGAGAAGCCGCCGGGGATGACGGTGGACGAGACTCGGGAACTACGCGACACGGCCGCGAGGACGGGTGCCAAGGCGATGGTGGGCTTCAACCGGCGTTTCCACAACCAGATCTGCGCCGCGCGCGAAATGGTGGCGGAGCGCGGGCCGGTGGTTCAGCTCGTCGGCGAGTTCCACAAAAGCATCAGCTCGCTGGCGGCCAGTTACGGCGATAACCCGTGCTTGATGGACAACTGGCTGGTCGCCAACGACATCCACGCCATCGATCTGATACGCTGTATCGCCGATGCCGAGGTGGAAGAGGTGCACAGTTTCGCGCGGCGGGCGTTCTCGCAATACCGCGATCTCCATGGCGCCCTGATCCTCTTCGCCAATCAGTGTGTGGCACATCTTATCTTCAACTACACCACCGACAGCCGGTTGGAGCGCTACGAGATTCACGGCCGTGAGATTTCAGCCTACCTGGAAGGCGTCAGAGAGGGCTTCGTGATGTGCGATGGCGGCCGTCGCGAGTTGCCGCCGTACGACGACAGCGGCGGGGGAACCCGGGACGAGGGGCACCACTTCATCCGATGCCTGCTGGAGGGCCGCCCCATCGAGGCTCCCGCGCCGAACCTCGACGAGGCCGTCAAGACGATGGAGCTGGCGGAGGCTATCCGGGCCGGGCTCAGGGAAGGGTAGGCGTGGTGGGTGCGATCAGGGCTGCCCCGGATACTACTCCGTGTTGGAGACAGGCGTGCTCATCGATCGAACGCTGTTGAGATCGCCTCGCGCAAGTGCTCGGTCGCGTTTCGGCATAGCGTCGTGTCATGCCTATGTCAGGGTGCCCCAGATATCAGCTGAGGGTCCAAAGAGTTGCCGGCTTATCGGCAAAGTGAGGCTGGCTGAACGTTGGCGCTTGACTTCCTGTAGGATCTTGTAAATACGATTGCTCATGGGAATTGTCCGGTCGTCTTCGTTCTTTGGTGCCCGTACGGCGATGTGCGTGCTTTCCAGTCTACGTCCGGGCACTGGCGCTTGATCAACTCGCCCCGTCTCATGCCGGCTTGGAGGTATATCTCGGTGATACGGCGGAGCTTGCGGTCGAGCTCGCCGGCTGTAAAATCGCGCTCTTCCGTTCCCATGGTGATCACCCCTCCTCGCGGTTGCGATTATTGGATTGCAGTCAGCAATAATGTAGATTGAACAAGAGTTTCGCGTGCGTCGCCGCGTGCTGTCGTGCCATCATGAAACGACACCGCCCGCAAGCCATGGTCTCCGGCCTCCTGCTTCTGCTCCTGCTTCTGCTCGGCTCGCAGGCCGTCGCCCAGACCGACCGCTGGAGCATCGGCGGATCCTCCGGCCCTCAATGGTCGGACTGGTCCGATCTCAACATCCTGGTCGACGCGACCACCGTGCCGGGTGCTCTCCAGCCCCTCGAGTTGCGCCCGGACGTCAACGTCGTCCCCGTCGTGTTCGGTGCCCACGAGTGGGAGCTGTACCAGGACCCGCCCAACCCCCTGTGGGTCACCGGCATCCCCCGCATGTGGCGTGGCTTCGGCAACTTCGGCCCCATGAGCCCGATTCGCCCGATCGCCCGATTCGTGGACGGGGAAGTCACCACCTTCGAGTGGGCCACCAACTTCGGGCCGGGTGGCAACAAGACAGCCGAGGAGTTCTACACCCTGGCCTTCGGCGGGCCCCTGCCCCTGGAACGCTGGATGATCCAGCTGCCGCCACCGGAGATCACCGATACCTACGGTGAGCCGTTTACCAACTACGTCAACAGGCACGGCGAACTGTCGGGCGCCGTGAACACTGGCGAGGCCCAGTCGCGGGCCGAGTCCGACAACGACCGCGCTGGCATCCGTCAGGAGTATGAGCCCCTCGAAACCCTCCTCGGCCAGGTCAGGGACAACCTCGACGCACCGATCGCCATCGACTTCCCACTCCAGTACCTGCGCCAGGTCCGCTGGAAGAGCTGGCCCGACGGCAAGGCCGGTCAAACACCGGTCATCCACAAGCTAGCCTACGCCGAGTTTGAGCTCTACGGCCGCGGTTTCGCCGGCGAGGCCCGTCTCGAATCCAAAGTTGTCGATCTCGGGCGCCCAGTCATCCTGGGTGCGGTGTCGGTCGGGATCAGCCGCTGGCGACGCACTGGCTCCGGGTGGATCGGATCCGACGGCGAAAGAGACCGCGACGAGGGTTGGGACGCGGGCAGGCTGGTCGCTACTCCCGAAGCCAAAGCCGGCGTTGAGGTGCGGTTCAAAACGGGTCGGACCGACGACCCCCGCGCCTATTTCAGTTATAGCGACGCCGGCACCCTGGTACCGGTGGACGGGGCGACCTGGAGGGAGCTCAAATACGAGCCCACCTCCCACTACAGCCCTTTGGGCCTCGAGAATCCGAAGTACCCAGGCTGGCAGGGACCGGTGGTCGAGAACCGCGACAGTTGGACAGCCTGGTCTGGCGTGATTTCCGAGTCGGGCACCCGGATCGGACTCCCCAGTGGCCGTTACATGCAGGTTCTGGTGCGGGCGATCTCGAACAGGCCGACCGACGCCGCGCGGCTGGACTCACTCAGTGTTCAGCTGCTGCCGCTGCTCGTGCCCCGCCTCGTCGGGGAAGTCGGATTGATGGACGAGCCGGCGTCCACGTTGCTCCCCACCACCGCCCCGGGCAGGCCAGCCGACCTCACCTGTGCGATCCGGGCCGAGTTCGGAGACGAACGTGGTGTCGGGAGCGCCGGCTTCGATGCCGTATGGATCGGTACTCCCGCCGAGCCAGATCTGCTCTACCTGATGGTTGGCGACCCGCCCGAAGCCATCACCCCCACGACTCGGGATGTGCAAACTGACTCGGCCGGAATCACCCTCTACCTCGCGGATCCGGTCACCGCTGACAGCGAGCTGAGGATTGGCCTGCGCACGACACTCTTCACCCTATCGGCCAGAATCGAAGGTGCAGTGTTCAACCGCTCGCAACGGGAGGCGCGGCAGCAGATCGTGGAAGGCGACGCTACCGACCAGATTGGTTCGAACGCCCTGCAGTTAATCGCCGCGACCACCATCCCCGGCGCCATCGACGACCTGCACATCGAACCACGCATTATCACACCCAACGGTGACGGTCGCAACGACACTGCGCTAATCGGCTACACGCTGTACGGCGTCCTCGACGCCGTGGTCGAGGTCACTTTGTTTACCCTTGCCGGTAAGTCAGTGCGCCGGCTCGCGGCCCACGGTCAGAGTGCGGGTGCCGGTCGTACGCTGGTGTGGGACGGCCGCGACGACAGCGGCCGCTCGGTGTCTCCGGGCCTCTACCTGTGCGAGGTAAAGACGGAGACGAGTCGCGGCCGTTTCGGCAGCACCACCTCGGTCGCTGTCGCCTTCTGACACTTGCCGGCCGCTGCCGCGGTCGGCCCGGTTGCTTGACCTCCAGCGGATCTGCCGGATATTAGCCGCACCCTTCGACCTCCCCCACGGCTGGGCGCAATTGCCTAGCATCGAGGCGTCCTCTTCGGTGCGACCGTGGGAGAGGTGCGGATAGGGGGAGTGAATGCCATGAGCGATCTGCACCCACCCGAACTCAGTCCCGCAGAACTCGAAGAATTTCACGCGCAGGGGTATCTGCGTTTGGGCAAAGTGGCCCCGGAGGAGCAGATTCGGGCCATGTGCCAGCGGATAGACGATATCATGCTGGGAAAAATTCACTACGACGGTATGCTAATGCAGCTGTGCCCCTCGGCCGGCGACCTGGGGCTGTCCAGGCAGACCAAAGAATTCAAAGGCTCGTCGCTGAGGTATCGCAAGATTCAGGACCTGGAGCAGGACCCGCTTTTTCTGCGCTACATCCAGCATCCCCTCTTCCGCCACATCGCCCGGGAACTGATAGGCGAACAGGTCTCGGTGTTCCGTTCGATGTTTTTCAACAAGCCGGCGGAACGGGGTGTACTTATCAACTGGCACCAGGATGGGGCCGGTGGCTGGAACCTGAATATGCGGCCCCAAATGACCGTCTGGACGGCTCTAGACGCTACCTGCGTGGCCAATGGCTGCCTGCAGATCATTCCGGGCTCGCACAAGAGCATCCTGCCCAAACAAGGTGATCAGTTGTCCGCCGAGGAAAGGGCCATTCACGCCCCGGACGAAAAGCGACTCTACCTGGAGATGGAAAGCGGTGAGGTGGCGCTGCTGCACAACTGGACCCTGCACCGTTCTGAGACTAACTCCACCAACCGGCCGCGGCGCGCCTTCAGTGTATGCTACTGCGATGCCGAAACCCGCAACCTGGGCAACGATTCGGCCTACCCGCAGATCTTCGGCTAGTACGAACCCGTATAAAAACAGTCCGCGGGGAGTACAAATGCGCCGCTGACGGTTTCACCCAAGTAAAAGTGTTTTCCTATGTGGTATTATGACTTCTCGATCCGGGAAATAATTCTCTTACCTTTCGGACTATATTCTGAATTTACTATTTGTACTATCCGTGAATACAGCGGGGAGTTGGGCATTACAAGGGTAAAGTGAAGAGTAGTAGACTGAACTTTATTATAGAGGAGGTATCCCCTTCTATTTTTTTTAAAAATTTATTTTTCTTGTTATTTGTTGCTTCTAAATTTTGTCTCCTCTACCCTGTTTGAATTGATCCGATGATTAAACTACTTCTGATCCTGATTATTCTGATGATTGTAGGTGAGGTGAGGAGTGAAGAGTCTGCATTGATCGGAATGATGGATTCGGCGACACGGGAAATAAAGGTATTCACTAAAAATTTCCCTGATGGAGAGTTGAAAGAGGAATACCAATACTATCATCATCCCGAAAATCACAAGAGGATGAAAGAAGGATGGTATAACTCATACTATCCGGACGGAAAGTATATGGAAGTGGGTCGATACAAGGAAAACAAAAGGAATGGGGAGTGGATTTATCATACAGAGGATAGGGAGGAAACAAGAGGTTTTTGGAGAGATGGAAAGAAATATAGCGGAGAGTTTTGGATAAATGTTAAGAAAAATGGTATGGCTCCGTGGAACGAAACGGACGATGATTTAAGGGAATATGATGAGGAAAATGAGAAGGATGTCTATAGAGGGTTATTCGCCTACGAGAGTGGGTTATGGAATGGTTTAGGTGTCCTCTATTGGAAAAATGGGAATAGGAGGGCTGAAGGACTTTACAAGGATGGCAAACGAGACGGGTATTACAAGAGCTTTTGTCGTAGTGGAAAAGTGGAGTATGAAGAAAACTATGTAGAGGGGGAGAAAGAGGGTCGAGAGGTCGGGTATGACGAGAGTGGATTGGTGAGGTATGAATCCAGCTACAAGGACGAAAAATTAGAGGGCAGAAGCGTTGTTTATTACGAGGGTGGTGCGGTTAAGTGGAAAGGAAACTACGTAGCTGGAAAACGAGATGGTAAATGGGTTGGTTATTACAAAAAGGGTGGGGTTATGTGGGAAGGGAACTATGTATATGGGAAAAACGAGGGTAGGTGGGTTTGGTATTACGCGAGTGGTAAGCTGAGGATGTATAGAACATATGTAGATGGGAAGTCCGAGGGAAAATATTTTGAGTATTACATGAATGGGAAGGTGAAATTTGAAGGAAACAATGTAGATGGAAAACGAGAAGATAAGTGGATCGGTTATGACGAGAGTGGAGAAGTTTGGTGGAAAGGAAACTATTTAGACGGTAAGTTCGAGGGTAATTGGGTTGAGTATTTCGACAGTGGGGAGGTGAAGTGGGAAGGAAACTTCACGGAGGGGGATGGGGATTGGACAACATTTTATAAGAGTGGTGAAGTTCGTTGGAAGGGAGAATTACGGGACAATGAGATGGATGGAAGGTGGGTTTTTTACAAGAGAAATGGAGAGATAGCAGACGAAGACATTATGAGAAATGGAGAGTGTGTAAAGTTGTGTGAGGAAGACGACTAAACCCAGTACCCGGAATAATATAGAGATAAGGGCTGGATAACCGAATAGCGAATGTGTCTAGCCAATATAACTTTTCTAAACTCTCCTTTTATTCCTTCTTAATTTCTTCGTCGGTGTAGCGATGAGCCTCCTTCCAACTGTGTAATTTCTTAAGGATTAATTTGAGGGGTATACAGGTGCCGGTTTCGCGTAGCCTTTGATCGGCCCTCATCTGTTCGACGTGGCAGGCATGCCTCGATATTAGCAGCATGGATATCGATGATGGCACGGTTTCCAAGTCCCGCTTTGATTTTCGAGCCGGTCGAGGTTTCCCCGCAGACCGCCCTCAGGGCGGCTCCCATTGGTCTGGAGGAATATGGCATAGCAATGTCCTCTTGTTGAGACACACTCGGCCATGACCCAGGGTAGTGTAGGAGGAGGCCCAGCAGATACGGGTAAACCATTTATGAACGAACGACTATAAACAGGCGCCAAAGAAGGAGCCTTGGTAAGATAATCACCAGTACTGGGTAGTAGTACGCCGTCACCCTTGATGTCTTTAAGATCGCCATCGGACTGCCAAATATGTCGCTATCCCCCCGTCTGATAGGGGTGCTCGCCGTCGCGCTCGGCATCCTGGATGCTAACGCAGAGGGCACTCAATCCTTCGCCACCTGGTTGTCGGAACTTCGCGCGGAGGCGCGGGCTCGGGGCATCAGCTCCGCGACTCTCGATCGCGCCCTGAGCGGGTTGACCTACGAACCCCGGGTGGTGCAGTTGCAGCAGCGTCAGCCGGAGGTGCGACAGACCTTCGCAAAATACATCTCCACAAGGGTGACCGAAGGCCGGCTGGAGAGGGCGCGCCGCGAGCTGGCGTCGAATCGGTCGCTGCTGGAAAAAGTGGCCTCCCGCTACCACGTGCAGCCCCGGTTCATCGTCGCCCTGTGGGCAGTGGAGAGCGATTTCGGTCGCGACACCGGCAGCTGGTCGACGATCCAGAGTCTCGCATCGCTGGCCTACGGCGGTCGCCGCCGCGACTACTTCCGCCGCGAGTTGCTCGCTGCCCTGTCGCTGCTGGAGCGGATGCCGGAGCGCATCGGGATTACCGGGTCGTGGGCCGGGGCCGTTGGCCAGTGCCAGTTCATGCCGTCGAACGTGCGGCGCCTCGGAGCCGATTTCGACGGTGACGGCCGCGTCGACGTGTGGGACTCGCTTCCCGACATCTTTGCGTCGATCGCCAATTTTCTGGCGAAATCTGGCTGGCACGACGATCAGACCTGGGGCCGCGAGGTGCGCGCGCCCGCTGCCTTCGATTGGCGGCTGAGTGGTCACGACGTCCGCCTCCACCTTCCGGTCTGGACAAGGCTCGGTCTGCGACGTGCCGACGGTGGGCCGCTGCCGATGCGCCCCCTGTGGACGTCGCTGGTGGCGCCGGACGGACCGAATGGCCGAATTTTCCTGGTCTACGAGAACTTTCGCGTGCTGCGCAAGTGGAACCGCTCCGACCATTTCGCCCTTTCGGTCGGGTTGCTCACTGAGGGAATGCGATAACCCGGGGACCTCTGCCGAGCTGGTTGGGGCGGCAGCGTAGGTTAGGCTTTGAGCTGAGGTTGGGCCCCGGTGGCGGGTTCGCGCGCAACCACCGCCACCAGTCCGAACAGCGCACCAAAAACCAGAGCGAAGCGGCCGTGTATCATCGAGCCGTCGCTTAGCCCGAAGGTATACATCGCCACGAGCACGGCCGTGGTCCCGGCCGCGAAGACCCTGGTGCTGGCGTCGCCGGCGCGAATGAGGGTCCGGTAGCTGAGCTTCAGGATGCGCAGTGCCAGCCATGCCGCTGCGACCAGTCCCACGATCCCCATTTTCCACAGCAGCATCAGGTAGAGACTGTCCAGCGTCCAGACGGTCCACATCTCGAAACGGGATGTCTCCGCGTTGAAGACCGGAAACGTGAGGGTGGCGCCCTGCCCGTGGCCGAGCAACGGTTGCTCGGCGATCGTCTCCAGCGCGGTGGAATAGGAGAACAGCCGACCGAGCACGTGAATGTCGCGCTGGTAGTCGACGAAGGTGCGGGAACGCTCGAGCGCGTGGGCGCCAACCGCGGCCCCGGTGAACCGCTGGAAGAGGAAGACGGTGCCCCCGAGCACGAGGACGAGCGAGACGGCCAGGACCGCCGTCCGCCATGGATGCCGGTTGCCGCCGCCGCGGTGGTGGAGCCAGGCAAGGGTGAGCAGTCCGACTCCAAAGGCGACCCACATACCACGGCCCACGGTCAGGACGAAGGCCAGCCCAATCGGCAGGAATAGAGCCACCAGCGGCCAGCGGCCATAGCGCTTGGGATCGTACAGGAACTGCGCCATGAGTAGCAGCAAGGCGATGGGCAGCACCACGCCGTGGAGCCGGGCGACGCGGAAGAAGCGGGTGCCGGTGGAGAGATCGATCGCCCCCATGAACTCGAGGATGTACTCGCCACTGACGACGAGGCCGGCGAGGACGATGGCCAGCGGGAATTGCTGTCTAGCAGAGCGGGCGTCGACAAAGCTGGTCACCAGGAAGAACACGCCATAGTACAGAGGAAAGCGAACGTCGCGCAGGATGACGGTGACCGGATTACCGTCGAGCAGTCCCACCGCCACCGAGCCGAGCGTGACCAGCAGGAAGGCGAGGGCAGGTACGTCTGCTTCGGTGCGCTTGACGGCGAGGCGCTGGCGGTAGACCAGGTCGACCAGGGCGAAGCCGACGGCGACAAGGAAGATCGTCTCCTGTGGCTGCAGGCCGGCGAGCCGCAGCTTCATCAGGATCTTGGCCGGCAGCACGATGTTGGCCACGAGGAGCAGGATGAGGGTGCGGCGGACTGAGAACAGTGCGAAGCAGGCCAGCAGCAGGGCCGGGCCGACCAGGCTCATCAGCTTGATGGAGAACAGCGCCGGCCCCGCTACGAGCATCGCAAGCACGGTGCAGACCCCGACCAAGAGCAGATTGTTGTCCGGACGTACCCACTCCGCAGGGGGAGCGACGGTCACCGGTGTCTCCTCCCAGATCGGTTGACACTGAATCCCATTCTACTATAGTTCGTTGCCCGTGTCATCGAAATAAAAAGGTAATCGAAAGAGTGGCATTGCGGCACATCCTGATCATCGACGATGAGGAGCGCGTAACGCAACTGATGCCGGAAGAGTTCCAGCCCGAGCGGGGGCCGGCGGCGTGGCGTGGGGGCAAGTCCCGGTACGTTGGCGGTGCCGGGCGCGCTTGACCTCAATGACAAGAGGGCAGAGCGGAATCGGACCCCAAGGTCCGAATCACCGACGGATCAGAGTACGGAACCGATCAGGGTCAGCAGGGACACCTCTCCGAGAAAGACTCCCAACAGAAAGATCTTGGCGGTCTTCTATAGAGAGGTCCTTCTCGAAATTGACGGGCCTGCCAAGGGACAGAGTCTTGGCCATGGGAATATCCAGTGCTTGGCAGGAGAGATTGCCGGGTTGCTTGGGGTACTGCGGGGGAGAGCGGCTTTCGCTGCAGCCTGGACTGTCTCACAGGACTCGCGATTTGTCAACGGGATATTTCATGTCAGCCAACGGTAGCGGCGGACTTGACGCAGGCCGGTGCGGTCATGACCGGAGAACACGTGTTCGACAGCATCGCTGACCTGGTCATCGGCGCAGCCGGGACGGCCGCGTACCTCATCTTGTGGAACCGCGCCCTGCGGACGGGCGAACCGGGCCCGGATGCCCCGCCCGAGCCGGTGACTCGCCACCGCTGGCGAAACCGGGTCTGGCAGATTGTCTTCTTCCTGCTGCTTACTCCCTACGTCCTCTTCCTCTTCTACGTGATGGAGCAGATAGGGGGTTCCGATGCGGGTTGAACTGCCCGATCTCATCCCGATGCAGCCCTACTACCGCGAGTGCGCGTGGGGCGGGCAGCGACTCCGCGCGCTGTTCGGCAAGGACCTGCCAACCGGGGTCGATGTGGGCGAGTCGTTCGAGTTCTCTGCGCTGCCGGGCCAGGAGTCGACCGTCGCCGGCGGCCCGCTCAGTGGCCGGGGCCTGGCCGACCTGGCTGCCGAATTCGGACCCGATCTGGTGGGGGCCGCGGTCTGGCGTCGTTTCGAGGGCGGGTTCCCACTGCTGATTAAGCTGATCGACGCCTGCGACGACCTCTCAGTGCAGGTGCATCCGGACGACGCCTACGCCCGCGCCCGGGGATTAGGCAGCCAGGGCAAGATGGAAGCCTGGCTCGTGCTCGACTCCGAGGATGGCGCCGCCGTCTTTGGGCTGCGCGATGGCACGGATCGCGCTCTACTCGAGCAAAGCCTGGCGGCTGGCCGGATCGAAGAAGTTGTCTGCCGGCACGACCTCGATGCCGGCGACCTGCTGTTCGTGCCGCCGGGAGTGGTGCACGCTCTATGCCGCGGCACCGTGATCTACGAGGTTCAGCAGTCCAGCGATTTAACTTTTCGTCTCTACGACTACGGGCGCCCGGGGCTGGATGGCAGGCCGCGGGAGCTGCACATCGATGCTGCCCTCGACGTCATCCACTTCGACGCGCTGCCCGGTCCGGCGCCGTGGAGCCGGGGACGGGAGGCGGGTCCCGACGGCGCGCTGCTGGTCGATTGCGACTACTTTCGCCTCCACCTCCATCGTTTGGGAAAGGGGGCGCGCGAGCACGGCTCGATGGAAAGTTTCCAGGCGCTTACGGTAATTCGCGGCGCCGCTAGCGTGCGCGGCGCGGCCGGCGCGGCCACGTTGAGGGCCGGGGACAGTCTGTTGGTTCCCGCCGGCCGCGGCTACGCCGTGGAGGGGAACGCGGACCTGGAATACCTGGTTGCCACCCCGGTGGCAGATTGAGGGGAGCATGAAATTCGTTATCCGCGCCGGCGGCATCGGTTCCCGCCTCTGGCCGTTCAGCCGTGCCGACCGCCCCAAACAATTTCACGCCATGACTGGCGCGAGAACGATGCTGCAGGAGGCGGTCGACCGCCTCGCTCCGGTAGCGGCTCCCGAGGACATCTACGTCTCGACCGGCCGTGCGATGGTGGAGTTGGTACGGTCTCAGCTACCGGATCTTCCGGCGGCCAACCTCATCGTCGAGCCCGCCCTGCGCAACACCGGACCGGCGGTGGGGCTTGAGTGTGCGCTTTTGGAAGCCCGCCATCCCGGGTGTGTGATCGCGAGCCTGGGATCGGACCACTTCATCGGCAAGCCCGACGAGTTCTGCCGGCTCGTGACGGTCGCGGAACGGGCGGCTCTGGCGCATTCGGAGTTCCTCTTCACCCTGGGTGTCAAGGCGACGCGGGTGGAGACTGGCTACGGTCACATCCGCATGGGCGAGATCCTGTGGATGGTCGACGGGGTCGACGTCCGCGAGGTGGAGGCCTTCACGGAGAAGCCGGTCTTGGAGCGGGCGCAGGAGTACACGGCTAGCGGTCGCTACCTGTGGAACAGCAACCTCTTCGTATGGAAGGCGGCAACCATGCTCGAGTTGTTCGCGCAGTTCGAGCCCGAGATGCACGAGACGCTGCGGCGGATCGTGCAGGCTGATCCCGGTGATGTCGAGGCGGTGATCGAGGTCGAGTATCCGACGTTGCAAGAGATCGCCATCGACAATGCCATCATCGAGCGCGCCGCCTCGGTGGCCACGATCGAAGCCGACATAGACTGGGGTGACATCGGCAGCTGGGCCGCTCTGACCGACGTGATTCCGGCCGATGGCGAGGGCAACCTGTTCGCGGGCGACGTGCTGGCGATCGACAGCCGCAGGGTCACCGCCTACGGCGGCAAGGAGAAGATAATCGCCCTGGTCGGCGTCGAGGATCTGGTCGTGGTCGACACACCGGACGCTTTGCTGGTCTGCCGTAAGGATCAGGCGCAGCGGGTCAAGGAAGTCCTCGAACGCCTGCGGGCCGACCCGGATTGGCGCAACTACACTTAGGAGGAACAATCATGAAACTAACCGCGAAAGGTTGCCGGGAGCGGCAGCGCCGTCTGGCGGTGGCCCTGCAGCAACGGCAGCTGGACGGGGCGATTATTTCGCGGCGCAGTCACGTCTACTATTTCACCGGCTTCATGCACGACCGGCTCCACGCGGCGGCAGCCTACCTCGGCAGCGACGGGGTTGCCACCCTGGTGGCGGCGGGAGAGCCGGAGGCGGCAGCCGTCGACGGGACGATCTCGTATGCGGCCGACTACTACGCCACCATCCACTCGCGTCAGTTCGAGGCGGTGGCCGAGGCGCTGGCTCCGGTCCTGCCGGCGGGGGTGCGCCTGGGCGCCGACCACGGCGGCGGCATCGCCTGCATCGCCAGCCTGGCCGCCACTGTCGACATCACCCGCGAGATCTACCACCTTCGCAAATGCAAGCTGCCCGACGAAGTGGAAGCGATCCGCGACTGCATCCGCGTCGTCCACGCGATGTACGCGGCAACCGTGGAAAATCTGCGCCCCGGAATTGACGAGGTGGAGATGCTGGCGCAGCTGCGGGGGGCGGCAACTCTGGCGGCCGACGTGGACCTGGAGACGATGGGCAACGACTTCCGCGCCAACGACCTGGGCGGGAGCGCCCGGCGCCGGCCCATGCAGGCCGGCGAGCTGTACATCCTCGACGCTGGAACGGTGGTGGACGGCTACTTCTCGGACAGCTGCCGCACGTTCGCAGTGGATGGTTCCCCCACGGATGCGCAGATGCGGGCGTGGGAGCACCTTGATCGCCTGTTTCCGATCCTGGAGGAGGCGGCGGTGCCGGGCGTGAGGGGCAACGACTTGTTTGAGATCGCCAACGCCCATCTGTCCGAGCAGGATTACGGCGGCCTGATTCACCATCTGGGCCACGGCTTCGGTCTTGAGCCGCACGAGACTCCGCAGCTGAACCCGGAGTACGACGCCGTGCTCGAAGTGGGTGACGTGATCACCATGGAGCCGGGTCTGTACGGAGAGGAACTCCGCGCCGGCATCCGCTTGGAAGAGGACTATTATCTTTCGGAAGAGGGACTGGTCAAGCTGACCAACTTCCCGAGACCGCTGGCGTAGCGCCCGCTTAGGCCGGCGACCTCGACCTGATCATCCGGCAGATGCGCTCGACCCCCTGCCTGACGTTCTCCGGCGTCGAGGCGATGGAGATGCGGATGTGGTCGGCGCACATGGCGCCGAAGGTGTTACCCGGGGCCACTGCCACTCTCTCCTTCTCGAGCAGCTCGAGGGCGAACTCCCGGGAATCCATGCCGGTCGACGAGATGTCGATGAGCAGGTAGAAGGCCCCGCCCGGGGAATAGCGGAACAGTTCGTGCTGCCGCAGCACGTCGAGGGCGACATCCCGCCGCATCCGGTATTCCAGCCGCATCCGCTCAACGCAGTCGCGATTGCCATCCAGCCCTTCCGCTGCCGCCAGTTGCGCGAAGCCGACGCCGCAGGAGACGAAGGGTTCCTGCAACTTCGTGGCCAGCTCGACGTAGTCGGGCCGGGCCCGACTGAAACCGACGCGAAAGCCGGTCATCGCGAAGGCCTTGGACATGCCGTTTACGATGATGCTGCGCTCGTCCTCGTCGTAGGACAGAGCGCTGACGTGCTCGCTGTCGAAGGCGATCTCGCCGTAGATCTCGTCGGAGAGCACGTAGAGATCGCGGCGCCGGGCGAAATCCATCAGCGCCGCCATCATCTGCTCGTCGTAGACCTGGCCGGTGGGGGTGGAGGGGGTGCAGATCAGCAGCAGTTTCGTGCGCTCGCTGACCCGCTCCTCCAGGTCCTCTATGGTCGGCAGGAACTGGCGCTCGGGGCGGAGTGGATAGAACACCGACCGGGCGTGCACCAGTGACGCCGCCATGTGGTAGTTGGGCCACCCCGGGTCGGGAAGCAGGATCTCGTCCCCCGGCTCGAGGATGGCGAGGAAACAGGTGGCCACGCTCATCACCGCCCCCGGTGTTACGAGGACGTGCTCGACGCCGGTGGCGACTCCCGTGCGCCGCTCGAAATATCGGGCTGCCGCCTGCCGCAGCTCGGTGACGCCGGCGTTGGCCACGTAGCGGGTCTGTCCGGCGCGCACGTGGCGGACAGCTGCCTCGACGATGTGCTCGGGGGTGTCGAAATCGGGCTGGCCGACCTCGAGATGGATGACGTCCTCCATCGCCGCCGACAGCGCCATGATCTCGCGGATGCCGGAACGTGGAAGCGTCGTGGCGACGGCAGCGAAGGGCTTCACAGTTCAGCGCAGATGGATGCCCGGTCCGGTCGAAGCGATAGTCTGAACGCTGTTGTAGATCGAGGCCGGTGTGCTGGCGCCGGTCACGCCGGTGATTCCCTCCACCCGCTCGACCTTCAGCTCCAGCCCCGGCCCGGTGGCGTGGATAGCGACTGTGGCCGTATTCCACTCCGGACTGACCCGCAGCACCGAGTGGGTGCGGTCGAAGCCAAGGCCGGCGTAGGCGATCGAGGCGTGGGTGTTGACGTTGCGGGGAAAGAGGGGGCAGATGCCCCGGGTCGGACCGTCGTAGAGCACGGTTTCCTCGGTGACCGAGTCGGGATCGACGCCTGCCCGATCGCAGTCGACGTTCTTCGGGTTCTTCTTCATATCGACGTGCACTTCCTCCCAGACGTCCCGGTTCTCCAACAGGGCGTCCATGCCGACGACGCCACCGTGGGGGATGAACACCCGGGTTCCGTTGGCGCTGGTGACCTCTTTCAGCCGGTCCTCCATCCCCTCGTCGGCCAGGGCGGTGACCGAAATGAACATGTAGTTGGTCCGCTCCAGGATCCTCATCCCCCATTCCCGGGTCACATCCGGGTGGGCCATCTCGACGATCAGGTCGGCGTCACGCTCGGCGAAGGCTCTCAGGTCTCGCAGCGCCATGTCGGCTGGCAATTCGTCCAGGTTACTCGAGTCCATGTCGTGGATGAAGACTACATCCATCCCGTTCGCCTGATCGGCTTCGATGGCCGCGTGGACGGCCTGCCCGATCTGACCGTACCCGATCAATCCCAGTCTGGTGGTTGCCTGTGTCATTACTGCAGCTCCCGCTGATCTCCTGTAGATGTGTAAGAAGCGAATATAGGGAAAAGGAAAATGGGCGCCCACAGCTCCGGGTGTCGGGTCGGCTCCCGGATTCCGCAGCTGCTGATTGGCGTATCGCCGTCGGAGAACGGCTTTTGTAGTGTTTAGTTTTGGTTCGTCCCCCGACTCTGGCGCGCGCCCATACCAGATCTTGTGGAAGGGTAGAATCCGACTACAAGAAAATCTTATAAACCATAAAGATTTCATGGACTTATCCGATAAGATGTAGGCGAGAGTCTATATGGGAAGACGACCTGACAGCGCGCGCACCAGCGCGATTGCCGCCGGCCTGGCGGTTTCCGGACTGGCCTGTATCGGCCTGGCGGTCTCCACCCTCATCGGCGCCGACGAGCCCGAGAGAGCGGCGCCCATGCAGCGACAGGCGGCTGCGCCGCCGTCGGCGCCGACCGTTCGCGAGTCTGCGGTGAACAGCGGGGTCAATCCCGGTGCTGGCCCGATCGCGATCGAGCCGCGGGTGGCCGAGCCGTCCGCAACGGCGGTTCGGACCGAGGCTGGGGGCTTCTATCCCCTCGAGGTCGGGCGTTACTGGGTCTATCGCTACGAGGATGCTTCGTCTGGCATCATCACCGAGGTGGAGCGCCGCATCGAGCGTCGGGAGATCCGCCCCGATGTGGAGCTCTTCTATTTCAATGACGGTACCATGGCCTATAGCCGCGACGGAAAGGTGTACGAGATGGCACCGGCCGGCGGTGTCAACGTGATCCCGGTGGCGGTCGGCCACGACCCCTTCGTCTATCGCAGCCAGGGCCTGCACATCGAGAAGAGCATCGGCGCAGTCGATACCACCATGGTGTGGCAGGGGCGGCGTTACGAATCCTGTCTCTCCGTAGTCACCCGCTTTCGTCGGGTGGACCAGAGTGCGGACCAGACCGCGTCGTTCGCTACCTACTACGCCCGCGGTGTGGGCCTGATCGGACGCGAGCAGCTGTCCGGCGGCGACGTTGGCGGACCCGCGCGCTCGTCGTCGGTGCTGCAGTCATACGGAATCAACCGATTATAGGTTTGCTCATGAACGGAACAGTGAACGGTTTGATCGCGCGAGCTGTCTTCTGGTTCGGCCTGCTGCTGGCCGCGGCCGCAATGCCGGCAGCGGCCGAGATGGCGATGACGCGGGTGGTAGCGGTCGAGGGCGACGCGGTGACTCTGGAGGCGGGAACCGAGGCCGGGCGCGGCAAGGGGGCTGTGGTTACCTTGCTGCGGGAGGGAGAGCCGATCGTCCACCCCTTGACCGGGGCGGTGCTCGGCATGCCGCAGGAGCCGGTTGGTGTTCTGGAGGTGATCGAGGTCGGACCGACCAGCGGCCGCGGCGTCCTCACCAAGATTTACTCCCCGCCGATGGTGGGTGACATGGCCGAGTACGCCGCGGTGGAGGTGATGATGGCGCCACCCGCAGCGATGATGGCGCCACCCGCCGCGGTGGGGGAAGTGACCGACCGGGTCGGCGCACTCGAGAAGACACTGCGGCAGTACCAGAAGTCGAACAAGGTGCTCAAGACCTACCCGGCATTCGCCGAGCAGGTATGGGACGAGATCATGGCGATGCGGTCACACATGCTCTCGGTGGACGAACGCCTCATCGATCTGGAGGAGCAGCAGGGAGCCGACCGCCTGCGCTTGGCGGCTCTGGCCAGCGGCGACTTCCACGAGTCCGGCATGGAGGAGTTCACCATTCGCTACATGCCCGGCACCGACGTGCGGCTGCGCATCGCCGGCAAGACCCTGGTGATCACCGTCGATCAGGACTCGACCTACCACCTCCAGGAGATCGACCCGGCCACCGACCCGGCGCTGATGATGCTGGAGGCAGTGGAGGAGACCGACGAGTCCACGTTCGATCTGGAAGTCTGGATCACCGAGAACTCTGACTACCTGATGTACAGCGTGGTCGGCCTGTTCGTGCTCGTGGCACTCTACATCATCTCGCTTGTCCTCCGCAACCGGCAGAACGACGACCTAGAAGAGGACGAGTTCGACGAGGACTTCCTCGACGAGGAGGAGGATGAGTGATGGTCGGGACGACACGCTGGCATCGCATCGTCACCCGCGCGGCCTTAGCCGTGACCGCGCTGGCGGCTGCGTTCCCGACCTTGGCCGGCGCCGATGGCCACGAGATGGCCGCCGGTGACGCCGACGTTCTCCCCTTTGTCATCAAGGTCACCCCGACTCTGGTCTACCTCGACAGCGGTGAGGCCATGGGCGCGGTGCCGGGCCAGATGTACCTGATCGTGCGTTTCGGCGAGGACGGTTCGCATCACTGGGTGGGCGAGGCGAAGGTCATCCGCACCTTTCTCGACTTCTGCATCGCGGAGATCGTCTCGACGGTGGAAGGGGAACAGATTGAGATCCTCCAACGTGCCATCTCGATGGAACGCTGGCAGGCGATGGCGGCCATGCCAACGGCGGCCGATCGACCGGCGGAGGCTGGTGGCTCGCGCTTTCTGTACGTCCTTGCCGGCTACGACCTTAGCATGGGCGTCGACCTCACGCGCCTGGCCAACGGCGACGTGGTCAGCTTAGAGAGCGAGCCGGCTCTGGGCCTGCGCCTGGGCAACTTCCTCGGCGACAACTGGCGTCTTAACCTGACCTACCGGATGGCCGGTCGCCCGCTTTCTGCCGGTGACGTTACCCACCTGTCGCTCGACGTGGACATGCACTTCCTCTTCCGCGGGCGCGGCAAGGCCAGTTCCTACGTCGGCTTCGGCGCCGGGGGACACCGGTTCAGCTGGGAGGCTGACCGGCCGCTGCCCGAATCGGCCAGCAAGATCGGCTTCAATCTCATGGGTGGCCTCGAGTTTCCCTTTGCTGAAAGTCGCTGGAGTTTCATGATCGAGTCCGGATACCAGTGGGTCGACCCGTGGGGGACCGAGCGCATCGACGCGAGCAACGTCTACGCCTACCTGGGTCTGGGGCGCAACTTCTAAGGACGCGGGAAGGCGAAACATCCACGGGCGGCTGATTGATCAGCCGCCCGTTTCTCGTTCTGCTCGCTTTCTGTTGGTCAGGCGACTGACCCAGATGCTGACTTCGTAGAGGGCGAGAAGGGGCAGCGCCATCAGCAGCTGCGAGATCGGGTCAGGCGGGGTGAAGATCGCGGCTAGGGCGAACACGATGATGATGGCATAGCGCCTGACCCGCCGCAGGTACTCGGGTGTCACCAGTCCCAGCCGCGAGAGGAAGAGGGTGATCACCGGCATCTCGAAGACGATGCCGAAGCCGAGGATCAAGCGCAGCACGAACCCGATGTACTGATCGATGGCCCAGTTGGAAGTGACGTTGGATGACTCCAGGGCGAGGAAGAAGCGCAGACCGAGCGGCAACACCAGCAGGTAGGCGAGCATGGCACCGATCGCGAAGCAGACGACGCTCAGGCCCACGATCGGCAGCATCAGCCGCTTTTCCTGCGCCAGCAGGCCCGGAGCGACGAACTGCCAGAACTGGTAGAACAGGACCGGCAGGGCCAGCACTGCCCCGCCGATGATGGCGATCTGCAGGCCCACGAAGAACAGGGTCATGACGCCGAGCGACTGCAGTTGCCGTGGCGCCGGGGGCACGACCGGCGGCTCTTCCGCGGCGGCCGCGCCCGGGTCCTCGTCGACGATCCAGGAGCGAATGGCGCTGACCACACCCGGATCTGCGCTGTCGAGGCTGGTGGCTGCCTCCCTGAACGGCTCGGTGAGGAAATCCTGCAGTTCATCCCTGAAAATTAGGCAAACGACCGCACCGATCAGAATGGCGGCCAACCCTTTGAGGAGGCGCCAGCGCAGCTCCTCCAGGTGGTCCAGGAAGGACATCTGTTTGCCGCCGCCGTCCACGTGCGAGTCGCCGGCCGCTGCCAGCTCCGCCGCGCCGGGGGCCAGTGCGGTCTGGTTTGGGTTGGCTTCGTCCGGCGGCAGCATAGAGCTCCCCGGCGGCGGCGGCGCGGTTCCAGTCCCCGAGCTCTCCTGCGGCTCGCTGCCGCTGCCTTTCGGGTCGCCGGCGCGGGAAAAAGTTGCGGGTTCGGCTTCTGGCCCCTGGTCGGTCGGACCTTCCGGCTCTGAATCTTCCGCCATCTTCCAGCTACCTCTTGCGGATGCGGGAATCGGCTGCCGCGGCGAGTGCGGCAGTCAGTGCCAGGAGCGTGGCGGCCTGTGCGAAGACGTCGCCGTGGCGGGTGTAGAAGGTCAG
>CAYWBJ010000103.1:0-2299 GCA_964456165.1 uncultured Gemmatimonadaceae bacterium
GTTGTTGCGTGCGGCTCTGAGGCTGTCAGCCGTTTCGGTTCGGATATTCCCGATACCTCTGTTGTTGTAGCCCTGCGTTGGGATGCCGGCCGCGCCTATGTTGCGGATGAGGTTGCGCCAGCCTTCGAGGTGTAGATCGCGTTCGGCGCGGGCGTGGATGATCTGTGGATCGGGGCGCAGGCCGATGTTGTACAGCTTCATCCGGTGGGACTGAACCTTTCTCTGCGCCCGGTGCCAGACCTCACCGTCGTCGCTCGGTCGGGGGGACGGCGGGTGCATGATGGCGATGTAGTCGACGCCGATTGCCCGGTGGAGGCCCAGGATGTCGTCCGTCAGGCTCGCAAGGTCGAGGTGCTGTTGAATCAGCATAGGGGAGGTCTTTCTGCTGAGGCGGGTGGGCGCGGCAATATCGCGTAATACGAGGGTGCGTCCAAGATGCGCTCAACGACGCCACCGTTGCTCCTCAGGAATCAGCTACCCGGCCGGCTGGATCACAGCCTGTTGCTCCTCGGTCATATCGTCCCGCAACTCAGGACCCTTGGTGCCGAAGTTCATGAAGCGCGGCGTGTAGCGGTAGATCAGCGCGCGGCGCTGATGGTCGCCGTTCCACTTCAGGGTACCGTGGGTGCAGGCCTCGACGAAGATCACCGCGTCGCCGGCCTCGAGGTGGATCTCCTTCACCAGCTCCTGGTAGCGCTCGTAGTGCTGCAGGTCCAGTGGCAGGGGATAGTTCGACTTGTGACCGCCTGGGACGATCGCCAGGCCGCCGTCGCCCGGTCCCTCGTCGGCGAGGATAAACTCCACGACCGTCATGCCGCAGTATATCTGGCCGTGCTTCCACATGTAGGTCTGGCTGAAGTCCGGACGCTCGATGCCGCCGCCGTGCAGGTAGTGGCCGGCGCATCCCTTTTCCATTGTCACCAGGTCGGGACCTTCGTTGATGCGGTAGCCGCCACCGAGAATCTCGCTCAGGTAGGGTTTTATCCGCGGCTGCACCAGCAGCTCGCGAAAGGGCTCGCACCAGGGCGGGTCCCAGGTGAGCATGCCGTTCATCCAGTGCTGGCGCACGTCGCTGGCCAGCGCTTTCGAGTCGCCCTCGAACTGGCGCTCGGGCGGGGCCAGCTGGTCGGCGTGATGGTCGATGGCCACGTTGCACCGCGCCACGAGATCGCTCGACATCACGTCGCGGAGCAGGAGGTAGCCGTTGAGATCGAAGATGTACTTCTCGTCGTCGTTCACGGAGATTCTCCAAGAGAAGGTGGTGGACGGGCAGTCTCGAGACTCAGGCGATTCCGATCAGACTGGAAGGCTCCACGGGGAACATCGCATTCAGCAGCCGTCGGGTTTTGTCGGACGACATCAGGCAATCCGGGAAAGCGTACTCCAGATCCTCTACCGAGCGGAATCCGCAGAGCAGCTGCAGAACGGTCAGGCCCGGAAACATGGCGTCGCGCTCCCGCGGCGCCAGGCGATTGTCGTGCTGTGGCGGCATCCACGACTCGATCGCGGCCAGTCTCCCATGGTCCAGCGACAGACGCAGGCCGCTGCCGATGAAGTTGAGACGCAGCGATCCGGAAAAGCCGGCGAATTCCGACCGCGCCAGTCGCGCCTCGATGACCGGTGCGACGTGGCTGAGGAATGCGGGCAAATCCGGAACCCGCAGGTACCAGGCATACGGCTTGACCTCCCGCGGCAAAAGCTCACCCGCCGCCGCGTACGCCGGGTGGCTCGATCCCAGGATCATGGCCACGTCTTGCCGCTCGCCGCTCTCCGAGTGGGCGTCGGCTACGGCCCGCAGATGTCGGAAGACGGCGGAATTGGTCCGGTCGAAAGAGTCCTCATCGACCTCGTAAATGATGGCTTCCGCGGTGGCCGAGGTCTGGTGCACCAGGACGCCCAGGCCCGCGCCATCCTCCGCCTCGATCACGCACACGCGGTAGAAATTACTGGCGTCGGTGCTGCGACCGAGCAGGTCGTAACGCCAGACTGCCTCGCCGCGCACGCAGCTTAGCAGGTAACGCCGCGTTCCACGCTCGTGGAGTCCGGCGATCCAGGCCAGGTCGGTTTCGCGCGCCGGCCGCAGGCGCACGGGCGCAGACTCGCCATTCAGTGAACCGGGCATCGCGTCTAGAGGACCGGCGCGCCCGCCTCGATGCTCCAGCGCCATCTCGTAGCCGAACTGCCGGTAATACCAGGGAATCCCGGAGATCCCCATCATCAGCTCTCCGCGTCGCCGGCTCCACTCGTGCACCACCTGCATCTGGCGGCGCACCAGCCCGCGACGCCGATAGTCGGGATG
>CAYWBJ010000104.1:0-15615 GCA_964456165.1 uncultured Gemmatimonadaceae bacterium
TCTGCCGCGTCGGCATCGAGGTCGACAAGGAGGGTAGTGAACCGATGGTAGCCAGGCTGGTGTCGAGCGTGTACTGAGGTCTTCCAGCGCCGAGTCGGGCGTCGTCCCCCAAGCACTACACCCTTTTCAGCGATCAGCCCTTCACTGATAACCAGCTAACCAGCGTCTGCTAATGAGAACCCACCGAATCGCTGTTGCGGGCGCCGGCAACATGGCCCGCGCCCGCGGGCGCGCCTTCGTCGACACCGGCCGCGCCGAGATCTGTGCCGTCGCCGCCAGGCGTATGGAAACTGCCGCCGCCTGCGCCGCAGAGCTGGCCTGCGACCAGGCTACCGGCGACTACCGCCGCCTGGCCGACACCGAGCCCGACGCCATCCTGATCGAGACGCCTCACGCTGTCCAGGACGAAATCGCGCTGTGGGCGCTGGAACGCGACATCGACCTGCTGATCGGCGGCTGCCTTGCAAGCAACCTGGAGAGCGGGGCCCGGATCATCGAGCTGGCCGCAGCTCGTGACCTCGTCGTCGAGGCCGGCTATCAGCGCCGCTATGACGCCGCCTGGGAGCGGGTCCGCGATCTGGTGGCATCCGAAGAGCTGGGGACGCCGGTGATGGCGATCTGCATGGCCTTGTGGAACCCGGACCCGGACGTCTGGTACTACGACCAGGCCCTCAGCGGCGGCATGCCGCTTACCCACATGAGCTACTGTTACCTCAACGCCGTCCGCTGGATCCTCGGCCAGCCGCTAACCGTGGCCGCGACCACCAACCGCATAGTCGCCACCGAACCAGGCAAGGTGAATGAGGAGAGCTGCGCGACCTGCATCGGCTTCGCTGACGGCTCCTTCGCAGCGGCAACCGCCAGCTACGCCGCTCCGGAGGGGATGACCGACGCGGCGACCCGCTTCGTCTGCAGCGGCGGCGGCATGCAGGTCGACGGCGACGAGGTCGTCCTCTTTCGCGGCGGCGAGACGGCCACCGAGTCCTTCGCCGCCGCCGTTCCCCCGTTCCGCAGGCAGGCGGACGCCTTCCTCGACGCCATAGAGAGCCGCCAGCCGGCCCGCAACCCACCCTCCGACGCGCTGGTCGACGTGCAGATAGCAGACGCCATCGCCACCTCGTCCCGGGATCGCGTCACCGTGGCGCTACCGCACTGATCCGGCCGGCTGCTACTCGCTGCCGGCTCCATCCGCCATCTCGTAGACGGCCGCGAGCCGATTCTTCACTTCCTCATAGTCCGGGTCGAGGCGCAAGGCAGCGCGGTAGGCGGCTATCGCCTTCCCCCACTCCCGCCGCTCCTCGTGCACGCTGCCGAGGATGGCGTGAGCACGAGGTGACGGCTGCCGGCTGGCGGAGCGCTGCACCAGCGCGATAGCCTCGTCGAGCTCACCCCGCTCGAGCAGCAGCAGACCTGCTTCGAGGAGTGCCGTCGGATGTCCGGGATCCAGGCGCAGTGCCTCTCCATACTGGTGCATCGACGAGTCGGCCCGGCCCAGCCTCCCGTGCAGCGATCCCAGCGCCAGCCGGGGCTCCAGTTCCTGAGGCTTGAGAACGGCCAGCTCGCTATAGGGTTCGACCGCGCGGTCGAACCGCCCCGCGCGCGCGAGGGACCGCCCGAGTAGCCGGAGGACGTTCGGCCGCCGCGGCTCCGGTGCCACCATCAGAGCCGCGGCGTACTCGTCGGCCGCCGCCTCGTAGCGGCCCAGGGCAAAGTAGGCATTCCCCAGGTTGAAGCGGATATCCAGCCGGTCGGGAAAGAACGCCGCGCCACGGGCGAGGACAGCGACGGCCCGCTTGTTGTTGCCGGTCATGGCGTGGGCCGTGCCGAGGCTGACCAGGATTTCGGCATCCTCGGGCGCCAGCTTCGCGGCACGCTGTAGCGCCTGGATTCCCGACCACAGGTCCCCCTTCTCGACGTGGGCATGCCCCAGGCTGTAGTAGGTCTCCGCGTCCGGCTCCATCACCATCGGTCCCGAGCCGGCATTCGCCCAGACACCCCCCAGCAGTACCGGCACCGCAAACGCCGTCGCCCGCCACGGCCGCCGCCGCGCCTCGTCGATCAGCCAGAGAACGGCGGCCGCTGCCAGCAGCAGCAGCAGCGGCAGGACCGGCATGCGATAGCGCGCGGTGACAAAGAACAGGATGACGCCGGTGGCGTAGGCCAGGGCGGCAGCCGCCGGCAGCCGCTGCCGCGGGCGCCTGAGCACCACCAGCACGATCCCTGCCAGGGCCAGTGGCGAGACGATGCCGAACGGAAAGGCGACGCCCTGTTTCCACAGCGCCAGCGCCAGCAGTGCGGAGTAGTTTCGCTGGAAGTAGATGTTCCGGTTGCGCCCGATCTCGTCCCCGCTCCAGAACTGCCCCGTCTTCTCCGCCACAAGGGCGGCGTAGCGCAGCGGATCGTCCACAATGAAGCGCAGCGCCCGGCCGTAGAAGTAACTGGAGTTCTCTGACCCGTTGCGATAACCGGCCTCCCTGGCTTCGGCGACCAGTTCGAGCCAGGCCTGGCCTGGCCTGGCTCCGGTCGTGGCGGCCTGGTCAGCGTTGTTGCCCACGAAGAAGTTGACACCGCCGTTCCACGAGATCAGGACCAGGTCGCCGCCGACCAGGTAGTTGCGCGCGGTCACGGGCAGGATGGCGGCACCCAATCCGGCGAGCAGCAGCAGGCAGCATCGGGCGCGGCGGCGCGGCGGGTCGTCGTGCCACCAGATCCAGACCAGCAGCACCGGCGCCAGGACGAGGATGGTGGGCACGTTGATCGCGGCCAGGCCCAGCAGCAGCCCCGACCCCAGCCACCAGTGCCAGCCCGGGCGCTGGCAGGCGGTGGTCACGAGGAGGAGCACCCCCAGCAGCAGCGGCGTCGCCACCACCGCGGGCAGCAACTCGGCGTCGAAGTAAATCGCCGGTCCGTAGGCGGCCAGCGCTGCACTCGCGACCAGTCCCACCCGCCGGCCGAACAACTGGTTCCCCAGGAGGAAGAGGAGCGCGCACGACAGCGCCCCGCGCGCCGCCTGCAGCAGGCGCGCCGCCAGGAAGAATCCGTCCCCCGCCAGCCAGTGAATGGCGCCGAGCAGCCACGGGTAGAGGGGGGGCTGCCAGAAGGGGCCCGGGGCGTAGTCGAGCCAGGCGCCGCCGGCGATTGCCGCGGCCTGCTGGCTGTAGGTGAAGGCGTCGACGACCGGCGAGGTGAAGAACGGGTTGTCGGCGATCTCGTAGATGTAGGCCAGGCGCAGGATCAGCGCGCCGGCGAACAGGTAGGCTGCAGCTTTGGGCGTCGACATGAGTTGGGTCGCGGCTCTACCGGAGGTTCGGGATGCCTCCGCGATCAGAATAACGGTAGGTCCCGCTTTCCACGCCATCGCCGGAGCGACCGGCGTCGATGGCGCGTCCCTGCTCCCGACCGTCGTCGCCTCGCCGATTGCCCGGCCTCGCGCCACGGGGTATCTTCCGGTGCCGCCACGCGAACGGATTCCGCCGCGGCATCTCATCGTACCACTAGGCTATGGCAGATTGCTGAAGTGCTGAAGCAAAGTCCCATCGAGTGGCGCGCAACCGCTGCCGACCCCGATCCCGACCTCTACGGCATTCCCGCCCGCGGCATCCTGATCGGCGCGGTCCTCGCCTTCTTCCTGAACTTTCTCGACGCCTACGCCACCAACATGATTCAGGGGTCGTACCTGACCCTGAATTTCAGCACCCCGGCCGCCCTCTTCTTCTTCTTCTTCGTGGTCATCGCCGGCGGTGCGGTCGGGCTGCTCAAACGCGCGCTCGGGCTGGGCCGCAACGAGCTGATCACGATCTACGTGATGCTCATCGTCTCCTGCTGCATCCCGGGGATGGGCTTCACCCAGTTCATCATCCCCTGCCTCGTCGGCTCGACCTACTACGCCACGATCGAGAACGACTGGGACTTCCTCTACAACCAGCACATCCCCTCCTGGATGATCCCGCGCGGCGACAACGTCGCCCGGCACTTCTTCGAGGGCCTGCCCGAGGGCGGCCGCATTCCTTGGGAAGCCTGGATTATACCGTTGACCTACTGGTACGGCTTCTTTCTGGTGCTCAGCTTCGCGATGATCTGCGTCGCCGTCATCCTGCGCAAGCAGTGGATGGATCGGGAGAAGCTCGTCTACCCGCTCGTCCAGGTGCCGATGCAGATGATTCAGCGGCAGGATGGCGGCATCATCGGCCGCTCGTTCTTCACCAACAGGGCGATGTGGATCGGGTTCGCCGCCTCCTTCATCCTGCTCAGCATCAACGGCATTCACTCGTATTACCCGACTTTCCCCGGCATCGACACAACCATCGACCTCCCGCTCTTCCGCAACTCGGTCAACCTCAATCTCTACGTCAGCCCGCCCTGGATCGGCTTCTTCTACTTTGTGAACCTCGACATCTCAGCGTCGATCTGGGTGTTCTACACCATCACCACGCTGCAGCGCGGGATCTTCAACACGCTGGGGCTGCAGAGCAGCGAGCGCATGGATCTCTATTCCCGGGAACCCTATCTCGCCCATCAGGGCATGGGCTCGATGATCGTCTTCGTGCTGATCGGCCTGTGGGTCGCCAGGAGTCAGATTCGGGAGGTCTGGCGCAAGGCGTTCGGGAACGCTCCCGCAGTGGACGACAGCGGCGAGATGCTGTCCTACCGGCAGGCCACGTGGGGCCTGATCGCGTCTCTGTGCCTGGTGATGGTCGGCATGAAGATGGCCGGCCTGCCTCTGCATCTGGCTGCGCTGTTCACCTTCGGCGCCATGGTGCTCTTCGTCGGCCTCACCCGCGTCGTCGCCGAAGGCGGCCTGCCGGCAATGCGCCCCCCCGTCATGACGTCGACCTTCGTCATCTCCGCCGCCGGCTCAAACGCGCTCGGCGTCTCCGGCCTGGTCGGCCTGGGCTTCTCCTATGGCTGGCACTCGGAGATCCGCTCATTCGTCATGTCGTCGGTGGCCAACGGCCTGAAGATGACGGAGGTTCTGGTCGGCTCGAAGCGGCGCCTGTTCTGGGCCGTGGTCATCGCCGTCCTGTTCAGCCTGGTTGGCTCCTCCTGGATGACGATGGAGCTGGCCTACAAGTATGGCGGCATCAACCTCAATCCGCTGTTCTTCGGCTGGGGCGCGGCCACCTACGGCCCGACGGACATGGCACCGCGCATCGCCACCGAGCTCACCGGGCCGCGGGCCGACGCCTGGCTGTTCATGGGCATCGGCGGCACGGTGATGGCCATGTTGATGTGGGCCCGGCACCAGTTCATCTGGTGGCCGTTGAACCCACTGGGGTACACCATCAGCGCCAACTGGAAGACCGGCCACATCCTCGGTGCGGCCTTTCTCGCCTGGCTCGTGAAGCTGGTCATCCTCAAATACGGCGGCGCCGGATTGTACAAGAACCTGCGGCCATTCTTCCTGGGGCTGATCCTGGGCGAGATCGTCGGCGCCGGCTGCTGGCTCGTCGCCGACTACTTCACCGGCCACGTGGGCAGCTTCCTCACCCAGGTGTAACCGGCCACACAGGAGACCGAATCATGCTGCCATTCATGTTCATGGGTCAGATCCAGGCCTTCGAGAACGAGGGCACCGGCCACATCGTCGACCGCCTCTGGTCCGGCGGCATCCGCGAGCTGGTGATGGGGGACCTGATCCTACGGTCCGGCGACAGCAGCGGACCGGCCTTCGCGCCCAACCCCGATTACTACGCCGGCACCACTGCGCCGCCACCGCTGCCGCCGGAGTTGGAGGCGTCGGCCGCAGTCTTCGCCGATGCCGTGAAAGCCGCTGCCGACAAGGGGCTGGCCATCTACCACCACGACTGGGGTCAGTTCGCCTGGTTCGCCGAGGACACCTGCCTGAACAACCCGGATCAGATCGCCTACGGCCTCGCCCGCACCCGCGACGTGGCAGCGCGCTTCCCGGAGACCACCGGATTCATCCTCGACGGTCCCGAGTACGGCTACGAGATCGAGCCCAGGCACCGCAGCGACGTCTTCGCCTGTTTCTGCCGGCACTGCGAGACCAAGGCCACCGGTCTCGGCTACGACTTCGCCACGCTCCGCGCCGCCGCAGAGCGCCT
Source organism: uncultured Gemmatimonadaceae bacterium (assembly GCA_964456165.1). Lineage (GTDB taxonomy): Bacteria > Latescibacterota > UBA2968 > UBA8231 > UBA8231 > CAYWBJ01. The sequence continues at coordinate 6,066 of CAYWBJ010000104.1, forward strand.
GCGCGCCCTCCTGAGCGACCTGGACGCCGACCGCATGCGCGGCTTCATCGCCACCCAGACCGGACCGTTCGACACCGTCGACCTGCTGCTGCAGGACCCGGACCTGTTCGACTGGCTGCGCTTCAAGACCCAGTGCATCCAGGACCACGTCGGCGCTTTCCACCAGTGCGTGAAGGAGATCGACCCGCAGCTGCAGCTTGCCTGCGGCCCGCGGAGCTCCGCCTTTGCCCCGCTGACCGGCTACAACTTCCGGCGCCTGAGTGAGGTTACCGACTTCATCGCCCCCAAGCTCTACTTCTGGCAGCACGGCATCGACGGGCTGAAGGGCACGGTCTACCGTTACGCCAACACCTTGATGGAGGCCAACGCGGGGGTGACGGAGACCCTTGCCCTCGACCTGGTCTACAAGCTCTTCGGCTTCACCATGCCGGGCGTCGACAGTCTCGAGGCGCTGTCCGAGCCGCTGAACGAGGCTTTCTTCCGCGAGACCGTTCCCGGCGAGATAGACAAGATGGTCTACCGCACCGGCCAGATCGAGCGCCTGCGCCCCTGGGTGGGCCTGCATCACGGTGGCGTGCGCATATCGACCGGCGAGCTTTCCATGCTCATGGACGCTATCGACGCCAGCCCCTTGCAGAGTTTCATCTACTGGCACTACTCGGACATGACCGAAGAGGAGTGGCAGATCCTGCAGCAATACATCCACTGAAGCTACCCGCACTCAAGGAGCTCTGAGATGAAAATCACCGACATCGACACCATCATGATCGACTCCCCCGGCCGGAAGTGGACCATCCTCCGGGTGCATACCGACGAGGGCCTCGTCGGTCTCGGCGAGGCCACCTACTCGCAGAAGGAGCCGGTGGTATGCGCCGCCGTCGAGCACATGAAGAAGGACCTGATCGGCGAGGATCCGGCCCGCATCGAGTACCTCTGGCACAAGGTCTGGCGGATCAGCTCCCACACCGGTATCTGGCGGATGCACGGACCGATCTGGATGAGTGCCATGAGCGGCATCGACCAGGCGCTGTGGGACATCAAGGGCAAGGTCGCCAACATGTCGGTCGTCGACCTGCTGGGCGGGCGTTTCCGCGACGCGGTCGAGGTCTACACCCATTTCTACGGCGCCACCCCCGAGGAATCGGGCAGGATGGCGAAGGAGAAGGTCGACCAGGGCTACACGGCGCTGAAGAGCGGCACCCGCGCCGGCAGCAACCGCATGTTCGACCAGTACTCGGACGACGGCAACCCGGGTGAGACCGCCGAGCACTACGCTGCCGCCCGCGAGGCCGTCGGCCCCGACGTCAAGCTTCTGATCGACTGTCATGGCCGTTTCACTGTCGCCGCCTGCATCAGGCTGGCCCGCGCCCTCGAGCCCTACGACCTCTACGTCTTCGAGGATCCCGTGCCGCCCGAAGATTTGGCCGCCTACCCCAAGGTCCGCCACGCCATCTCGATCCCGGTCATGGGCAGCGAGCGCCTGAATACCAAGAGCCACTACCGGCAGCTGCTGGAGCTGGACGGCATCGACGTCGCCCAGCCCGACCTGATGTACGCCGGCGGCATAACCGAGGTCCGCAAGATCGCTGCGATCGCCGACACCTACCACGTGCCGATCTCGCCCCACAACACCAAGGGCTCCGTGGGCATCATCGCCGCCTGCCACCTGATGGCCTCGCTCCCCAACGTCGCTCCGATGGAGTTCGTCACCGGGATCGACTGGCGCGACGAGATCACAACCGAGCCGCTGAAGGTGGAGAACAGCGCGATCGTGCTGCCCGACGGGCCGGGTTTCGGGATTGAGCTGGACATGGACGGGGTCGAGAAGCACCGCTGGAACGCGGGCGACCCTTTCTGAATCTAGAGGCGGTCGAGTATGCCTCGCAGCTGCCGCAGCAGCCGCTCGACGTCATCCATGGTGTTGTAGCCGTGGATGGCGATGCGCAGGCGGCCGGCGTGGCCCATAATGTGGATGTTGCGCTTGTGCAGCTCGTGCAGGATGCGGTCCGACTGCGGATGGCGGATGGAGAGGATGCCGGCGATCGCCTCCGGCTCATCCGGCGTCAGCAGCTCCACCGGCAGCTCCTTGAGCCCCTCGAGGCAAGCGGCAACCAACGGCTTGCAGTGGGCGTCGATCGCCGCGATGCCCACGCCCTGGACGTAATCCAGTCCCGCCAGCGCCGCGTATACCGCGCCGTAGTTCGGCATGCCGACGCTGAAGCTCGCCGCCCCCGACAGGCTGTCCACTGCTTCGAACTCCCGGTCGCGGAACGGCTCCCGCAGGTTGAACCAGCCGCCGGCCGGCACCGTCCACTCCTCGGTCCGCGCCCGGGGCACTCCGACCAGCCCGCCGCCGTGGCTCCCCAGGATCCACTTGTGGGTCGAGCTGACGATCAGATCGACGCCGGCTAGGTCGAGGGGAATCCGGCCCAGCGCCTGGGTCACGTCGACCGCCAAAAGGCCCGGCGAATGCGCTCGCACGGCTTCGAGCACCGCGGGGAGCGGCACCGCGGAGCCGTTGTAGAAGCTGACCAGCGACGTGGTCACAAACCGCGTCCGTGGACTGAGCAGCTGCACCAGGTCCTCCACTCGCAGCGCCCCTTCGCGCGCGCGCCACACCCTCGCCTCCGCGGCACAGCTCGGCTGCAGCCAGGCGGTGGCCCCCGACGGAAAATCCAGGTCGTTGATGATCTCCTCGTCCCCAGGCTCCAGGTGCAGCGCCAGGGCAGCCAGGTTGTAGGCTTCGGACGTGCAGGAGCAGATGCCGATCTCCGCCGCGCTCAGGCCATAGGCCTGAGCCACCGCACTTTTCGCCTGCTCGTAGACGACCTCGTGCTTTAGGCGACCGTCCATGCCAAGCAGTCGGTCCTCGCCGTACCTGGCGAGGGCATCGAGCACGGCGCGGGGCGGAATCCCCTCGGCGGCAGTGTTCAGGTAGGCACGATCGGCAAGGGAGGGAAAGTCGGTCTGGCGGCTCTCGCTCGTCAGCAAATTCTGTCCTGTCTGTGGGATGGTCCGCACCAATACCGCGGGTGCGGGCGCTGATGTCACATCGACAGAAGATAGGTGCTGCCTGGACCGCGCCCAACCGGCTTCGCAATGGTTGCGACCAGTCTTATGGCTTAAGCTTACGGGATCTCCATAAGGTATCCGCGCCACGAGGATCATGGATGTGCAGGAATCCGCTCCAACCATCCATTCGCCGGTGTCGGCGAAGCCCGGCCCGCTGGCTGTGGGCGCCACTGATCGCCCCGCTTGCCCTGTGCCTTCTGACGGAACGGGCTGACGCCCTCGATGTCTATCGCATCGGCGGTGCCGACCGGCCCCCACCGCCCGGTCCCGGTGTCGAATTCCACCAGCTAAGATGGCAGGACCTGACCGAACAGGAAGGACTCGGAGAGGCGGCACTGGCCGACAGCCGCCTTCAGCCGTTCCTGCTCGACGACGACGAGAACCTGGGACCGACCACCCTCGCCCGCGGCGGCGGCCCCAACGTGTCGGGCAACGTCGGCTATTACGTTACCGAGCCGGCCAAGCTGATGGTCGACGGCAAACCGGGTACCTACTACGAGTGGGTCAAGACCTCCCGGTCTCTCACTATCACCCACCTTGCACAGCATCGCATCACCGTGGACCTAGGCAGTATCTTCCAGGTGAACCGCATCCGCCTGATCGCCGCTGGGGACAGCCAGTACCCGGACCGTCTCGACGTCAACTCCGAAACCGTCTTCATACCCACGCGTCGCCACGCCCTGACCGGAGAGCCCATAGCCCAGGTGCTCGAGAATGTCAGCGATACCATCGACGTGCGCTTTCCACCCGTGGAGGCACGTTCGATCGGCCTGATGCTCCACCGGAGAACACCAAAGGCGGTCAAAGTCGCCGAACTCGAGATCTACGGTCAGGGATATGTCGATCAGGCCTCCTACATAGGCCCCTTCGTCGACGCCGGTGAGCCAGCCATCTGGGGCAACATGCGCTGGGGCGGCCGGCAGGACGATGGAGCCGAAGTTCGCATCCGGACCCGCACTGGCAGGACACTCGACCCCAATCGCTACTGGCGGTTCACCGGACGCGGCGCGGAGGTCACCGATCTCGACGCAGATGGGCAGCCGCTCACCGCCACCACCTACTCATTGCTCAAGCCCGGAGAGGAGGCGGAGATTACCTATGACACCGATAACTGGAGTTTCTGGACCGCGCCCTACGATTTCGCTGACAGTTCAGGCGCCGCCATCCTGTCGTCGACCCCCAAACCGGTCATCCAGGTGCGGGTCGACTTCCTCTCCCGGGGAGATTATGGGGGCCAGCTCGATTTCGTCGAATTCACGGCGACGCAGCCGCCGCTGGCCGCCACAGTAGCCGGTGAGATACACCCGGTGGAGGTGCAGCTTGGCTCGACCCCACGCTTCACCTACGCCCTCGTGCCGACGATCCGGGGGAGCCAATCCGGCTTCGACCAGGTCGAGATCTCGACACCCTTCGGTTTCGCCGGAATCGACACGGTCCGTCTTGACCGGGCCGTGGTCGACGATTTCGAATTGCTGGTGGAGCAAGCCGACTCGACGCGTTTCGCCGTGCAGCTTCCCGATCGGCTGGGAACCGCCGACTCCGGACGGCTGCTCGAGGTCGTCTTCCGCGCGCCCGTGCTGCGTTACGCCACCCGGTTCCAGGGCTGGGTACGGGACAGTCAGCGCCCGGGCGAGCTGCCGCAGCGCATCACCGCCGGCGACGCTGCGGCCAACCTGAGCAGCGAGTCGCTGTCGGTCCGCACCACACTGTCCGACCAGCTTCTCGGCAACCTCGCGGCCCCGACGATTTTCACGCCCAACGGTGACGGGAGCAACGACCAGGCCGTGTTCACTTTCAACCTGCTGCAGCTCACGGACACCGCGCCGCTCAACCTGGTGATCTATGATCTAGCCGGGCGACCTGTAACAACGCGAAGCGAGAGCGTAGCCGGCAGCGGCCGCTTTCGCTTCGAATGGGACGGACGGGACGACTTCGGCGCCACCGTGCCTCCGGGCATCTATCTGTACCGCATCGCCGTCGATGCCGGCAAGGGCGAAGACGCGCAGGCCGGCACCATCGGCGTAGCCTACTAGTGAGGCTGCTCAACGGCCCACCAGCGGCGGGAGGAGAATAGAGGATGAAGAGTCTAGCAGTCGCAGCCCTGCTGGCTGTCGCTGGCGCCACTGGCGTGCCGGGCCAGTCCTTCGACCTGGAGTCCGGCCGGCTCCTGGTCGAGCCGAGGCACTGGCCGGAGTGGCAGTTTCCGGCCGGCACCCTAACGTTCAACGATGTGGGCGTGCGGCCGGTTTTCATCCGCGAGCAGGTGAACGCCGTCCTCGACGCGCCATCTTTCATCTACGGCAAGGACGGGCGCGGCGGCATCCGCGACGCCGGTAGCAACTTCGCCTCGGCCCCCAACATCATCGACGGTGACGAGACCACCTATTGGGAGCCGGATCTCGAAGCCCCGCTGGATCGCTGGTGGGTCGAGATTGACCTGGGCCGCCTGGTCTGGGTCAAGAGGGTGGTGGTGAAGTTCGTCGACGAAGGCGAGGGCGACCCATTCCTGCAGTTCAAGCTGCTTTCTTCCAAGGGCGAGGTAGCCTTCCTGCAGAGCCAGGCCCTCACCTACCTGCGCGTGGGCCGCAGTGGCGGCCTCAACAAGACCCAGCGGATCTACGAGTTCGAACTCATGCCCACGCGCGACGCGGACAAGGGCATCACCGGAGACCAGCTGCAGTACCTGCAGTTCATCGCCACCGCGTCCGATCGTCGGCGCGCCGCCGAGATTCCGGAGGCGACGTGGCGGGATCTGGAGGAGGAGGACCGGGGGGATATCGCCTACTTCCGTAGGGACCTCGGCGGCCTGCGCGAGGTGGACGAGGAAAGCTACAGCGCCATCGCCCGCGACGATCAGAGAGGCCCGGTAAAGTACTTCAGGCGGGAGCGGCCACGCCTGGCCGAGATCGAGGTCTGGGCGCCCGGCGACAACATCGTCCTCGGCACCCTGGATCGCGGCGGCAAGATCGTCGGCTACGGCAATCTCGGCGCCGAGGTCTTAGTGGTCGACGGCGAGTTCACCACGTTCTGGAGCGTCGAGGTAGGCTTCAACTTCAGCGATCCCAACATGCAGGCGCAGGACCCGTTCCGCGATATTTTCCTGGACCTGGGCGCCTGGTACTGGATCAACCGCACCGCCCTCGTGTTCGGCGACATCTACAGCCGGGCCTTTCCCAATTACGTGATCAACCTGTCCGATGGGAGGCGGGCGCCGGATGGCACCTTTGCCTACGAACCCCGGACGTCGCGGGGTGGCGAGCGTAGCACTGATCCGGAGCGCCGCAACAACCTATTTCACGAGAACGCCTACGAGCTGACCCTGGCCCGCTACTTCAAGATGGACTACTCCATCGTCAACGGCTCGGCGCGACCCGCCATCCGCGAGATCCAGCTGTACGGCCGCGGCCACCTGCCCCGCGTCGGCATGGAATCGGGCCTGATCGAGCTCGGGAGCAATCCACGAATCTTGTCCCGGGTCAACTGGGAGGCCGACACGCCGCCGGGTACCGAAATCCAGGTCCGCACCCGGACCGGCAACGAGATCACCCGCCTCGTCCGCTACTTTCGCGACACCGGCGTCGAGGTCACCGAGGCGCAGTACCGCAAGCTGCTCAGCTTCCAGCGCGGGGACAGCACCATCAGCTTCATCCCCGGCGAGGACTTCAGCGGCTGGAGCAAATTCTACCCCGCTTCCGGCAGCCGGATATCGTCGCCCAGTCCCCGCCGCTACGTCATGATCCAGGCGACGCTGTTATCGGAAGATCCGGACCGTGCCGCCACGCTCCACAATCTCTCGATCGACCTGGACGCGCCCCTGGCCTCACAGGTTCGCGGGGAGATGGGGCCCCGTAAGGTGAACGCCACCGGTGCCGTGGAAACCTTCACTCTCTACCTGAAACCCCAGGTTCGTCCGGGAGAGCCCGGTTTCGATCAGGTCCTCGTCCAGCTGCCCGACGGCGCCTTCGTCGATCTGGTGAACGTGGAAGTCGGCAGCGAGGCCGAACTCGAAGCCGGCAGCGGGCAGGGCTACACCCCGGAGGAGCTGGGGCGTCGCGAAACCGCCGGGGATTCGCTCTGGGTCCAGCTTCCCGAGACCCACGCCTCGACCCAGCTGCTGGCGTTGCGCTTCTCCGGCGTGCTCTACCTTGCCAGCAACGCGTTCCGCGCCCAGGTCGGCATCGGTGCGGGCGAGGAGCGCGTCTGGCAGCTGGTGGATCCAGGCGAGGCCACCGAGCTGGTCGAGGGACGGGGGATGAACGTATTCACACCCCTCGGCGGCGGGCTCGTCGGCGATGTCGAAGTCACGCCCAATCCATTCACGCCCAACGGCGACGGGGTAAACGACCAGGTCGTGCTCAGCTTCCCCGTTTTCAAGCTGCAGGGTTCCAAGCCGATGGTGATCGAGGTCTACGGACTGGACGGCGTGCTGCTGCTGCGACAGGAACAGCCGAGCACCTACTCATCCGGTGAGCAGCAGGTAGTCTGGAACGGGCGCAGCCGGGACGGCTCGCTGCTGCCGCCGGGCCTCTACCTGGTCCGGGTCGGCGTCGAGGTGGACGACGACAGCGGCGATTCGATGGTGCCGCGGGTCGTCGGCCTGGCCTATTGAGGACTCTCCTCCCAGGACCCTAGCCTCATGAGACCCCTCGTCCTTTGAGGACGCTCGCCGGCCGCGAACGAAGTACGGCGCGCCTGCCTACTTCGCCAGGGTCATCCTTCGCTCGTCCACGAAGTTGCCGACCCGCAAGCGCAACAGGTAGACCCCGCTGGCCGTCCCTTCACCCCGCCAGCGGACTACGTGCTCACCCGCCTCGCGCACCTCGTCGACCAGCACCGCAACCTGCTGTCCGGTCAGGTCGAACAGCTCCAGTACCACCCGCTCCGGCGCAGTCAGGCTGAACGGGATATTCACCGCGCTGTTGAACGGATTCGGATAGGGCTGGCGCAGCTGCGCCGCCTGTGGCAAGGTGGCGGATGTTTCTTCCTCAACCGCGGTAGTCAGCTGGGCGACGTAGGCTTTCACGTAGCCGTCGGTCGTCGCAACCACCAGGTCGAGAAACCCGTCGCCGTCGACGTCGGCCAGGGCTAGATCGCTGGCGCGTCCGCCGACGTCGAGCCACCAGGCGTCACGTAGTATCCCCTCTTCCACCTCTATACCCACGACCACGTTGGCGCCGCCGATGAGGAACTCGTCCCGCCCGTCCCCGTCGATGTCACCGGAGACCACGTCGGTATGCGAAGTCCCGACGGCGCTCAGCTCTGCCAGCACGGAGCCGTCGACGGGATCGAGCAGCTGCGGCCCGCCGCGAGTCGAAGCCAGCAGCTCCAGGTCACCGTCGCCATCCGCGTCGCCCACGCCCATCAGCGCCGGCACCTGCGTATTATTCTGGTACTCGGTCTGCCAGATCGTCCCGCCGCCGCCGTCCAGCACGGCGTTGAGGTAGGTGTTGTGTCCCCAGATCAGCTCCGGGGTCGAGTCGCCGAACAGGTCGACCACCGCGGGGAAGGCATAGCCAACGAAGCCGGCGCTCTCGAACATCGGGTTCAGTCCGGCACCGTAGGCCTGACGCACCACCTGCGCCTCCCCGGTGAGGCCGTCGACGATGTGCAGGCGGTCCGGCCACATGACTACGATCTCCTCGAGCCCGTCGCCGTCCACGTCGCCGGCGGCGCTGGGATGGCCGCCCAGGCTGCGTGCGCCGCCGTCTCCACTGTAGCCGTTCGACGCCCAGACGATCGCGCCGCTGTCGCCGTCGAGAAGGAAACCGATCTCGCTGCCAAGCTTGCCGCGGCGCATGGTAGCGAACACATCCAGCCGGTCAGTCGACCGGAAGTGGCCAACCCCCCAATAGGACAGGCCGCTGAAGTTCCAGATCGGCATGCTCCCGTCGACATCGGGGAAGCGGGTGTGCCAGCGCACCTGGCCGGCTGCCGATACAGCGGCCAGGCCGGCGTCGCCCGCCGGCGTCTCGCGGGCAAACAGGACCTCCAGATCGCCGTCCAGCTGCAGATCGGCGGCGACGACGCCCCAATGGAACGGGGCGTTGTTGGTCTGACCGTAGCCGGCCATGCTCCAGCGCACCTCCGGCTCCTCGTCCGGAAGGCGCGGCGCTGTCAGACAGACCACCTCCTGCGTCCCGGCCTGCACCACCACCTCGACGCGACCATCCCCGTCCAGATCGGCGACCACCGGCGTGCCGGCCGGCGTGAAGCCCTGCCGCATCCACAGCAACAGCTCGCCCCCGATTCCTTCAACCTCCACCGCTTCGGCGGAGCCGCGGCCGCGCAGCTGAATCAGCGCCTCCATCTCCGCATCGCCGTCGCTCTCTGCCACCGCAGCCGCTTCGAGTCGAGCGCCCGGTGGTCCGTGCACCGACCCCAGCTCGCTGGCGCCGCCCGCGGCCAGAGAGAGGGCGAAAAGCACCTCCGCCGCACCCTCTGGCGCCACCGCGAAGAAGTCCAGAATCCCGTCGGCGTC
>CAYWBJ010000105.1:0-29811 GCA_964456165.1 uncultured Gemmatimonadaceae bacterium
CGCACATCGGCAGCTATGCCTGCGACTCCATGCGTTTTCTGGCGGGCGGCCTCTTCGTGTGGGTGTTCGTCGAATTGGAGTCGGCGGCGGCCGCCGCCGCCGACGAAGATCTGCAGGGCAACGGCTACCTGGCCTTTGACAACGGCGTGCGGGGTTTCCTGCGGGCAACGGAGACCGGTCCGGCGGCTAGCTGGGAGTTCGACGTGCTTGCCAGCGAGGGTCGCGTGCGGGTGCTGTTCAGCGGCAACGAGTCGGAGCTGTGGACCACCAGCGCCGGCGGCGACCCAGCGCGAACAGCGATGAAGATGCCGCCCCGGGCTCAGGGCATGGGCCTGACGATCGTGGACGACCTGCTGACCGCCGTGGAGGAAAGTGGCAAGCCACGCTGCGCGGGCGAGGATGGCCGGCAAGCTCTGGAGATCGCCATCGCGCTACGAGAGTCCCATCGCCGCGGGGGCGCCAAGGTGACGCTGCCTCTCCAAGATCGCGCCCTCCGCATACTATCGGGGGAGATTAACAACGATCACACGCCGGCGCGCATCCGCCGGCTGCAGGCGCAGTAGATTCGAGTCAGTCAGTAATCCCGAACAGCTCGATCTCGAAGATCAGCACCGAACAGGCCGGGATCTTATCCCGGTAGCGACTGCCGTAGGCCAGGTGGGGGGGGACGGTGAGTTTCGCCTTGCCGCCTCCTTTCAACATCTGCAGCCCCTCGGTCCAGCCCTCGATCACGCCGGAGAGTTTGAAAGTGGCGGTGCGGCCGCGCTTGATGGAGCTATCGAAGACGGTACCGTTGGCCAGGCGGCCCTCGTAGTGCACGGTCACCCGGTCGCTGGTGTTGGGGGTGGGACCGACACCGGCCTTCAGCTCGCGGAAGACCAGGCCCGACTCGGTAACCACGGTCCCAGACTCGGCGGCAGCGGCAGCGAGGATCGCTTCGTTCTCGGGTGTGGCGCAGGGGTCGGCGCAGCCCAGCAGCACCATCCCGCCGGCCAGGACGCCGCCGAGGAGAAGGCCCGGAAAGTGCTGGAATCTGCTGCTCAGGCCGGTAACCGAGAAGAATGCGCCGTACATGGGCTGTTTCTCCTGCGCGGGGCGTGGCTTCCCCGAACAATCCGCACAACCGAATACCATGTCAATGCGATCTGCCCGCCCGTCACCGGTTGGACGTTGACGGCCCCATGACGTTTGGTGATCGTACTCCCGGGATGAGACTGCTGCCATGCCGGTGCTGAGCGAATTCGATCACGCGTTCTTTAGGGAGCACGGATTCGTCGTCATGGAGGGCTTGCTCGCCGCCGCGGAGGTGGTCGAGATCAACCGCCTCTTCGACGAAGACCGACGCGATTTCCGCTTGCGCTGGCACAGCCGGGGCGCCCAGGAGGGCAACTACGACGCGCTGGTGACGACACCGGCGTTCGACGGCATCGTCCGGCACCCGCTCATCCTTCAGGCCTGCGAGGAGCTGATGGGTGGCCCGCTCTGCTTCGGCGAGATCGGTATCCGCCGCATGGCCCCCTGCGCCGGCGAGTCGTCGCAGGGCTGGCACCGCGACCGTCCGCACTGGGACGCGCATCCGCTGCGGATGGACTACATCCAGCTGATGCTGTATCTCAGCGATGTGGATGAGTGGACGCATTGCTTCTCGATCTCCCCGGAATCGGTGGACGATCCGATCGTGGGGCGCGAAGAGCAGCTGGCGCGGGATGGGGCGATTGACATCCACGGTCCGGCGGGGACGGTCTGCCTGTTCAACGTGGCGGTGCTGCACACGGCGACGGTGCGGCGGACGGAGAAGGAGCGGCGGACGGTGCAGATCTATTACGGGCATCGGGAGCGGAGGTTTCTGGCGGATGATTCGGTGATTCCGGCGCGGTTCTGGAAGGGTCATCGGGATGCGGAGGTGCGGGCGTTCTATGGGAATTTGAATGGGATTACGCGGGCTTATATGGAGGCGTTTGGGGTTGGGGAATGAGGTTTTGGTTGGGTGGGGGACCGGCCCCCTCAATTGCCAGCCGGTAACCCAATATCGGCCTTGCTTTCAAGGCTGGACGCTGTGCCATCCTTGACCGGGGAGTCAACAACCTTGAATCGAACGGCTGGTGGCGGATTGTAGGGCATGTCCGTAGCCTGAGAGGGTGCAGGATGGACCTCAAGTTTGAGTTGCTGAGTTGTGTTGATGCGCTGGAAGAGGGAAAGCTTGTGGCAGAGCGGTTGCGGGAGCTAGCGCGCGCTGCCGGCCAGGTGCGGCAGAGTTTGTTGTACATGCAGACCTGGAGTACGGATATCGAATCGGAGGTTCTCGGGTACAATCTGGTCGTCAATGGGGAGAGGGTGATTGGGGACGAAGATCCGGATGCGTGGCCTTACAGGTCGGTGGCGGCGGCGATCAAGGATGGGTGGCGGATCGTGTCGTTTCCGAACCTGGCATTGCTGATGGATGAGGAGCGGACGATTGGGTATGGGTGTGAGTTCATTCTGGAGAAGATGGAGGCGTTGGGGTGAAGCACGATCGGACGTTCGACTGTGAGCCGACGCTGACGGATACGCAGGTGATCGAGTTCCTGCGCAAGGGGTACTTGATGCTGGAGGGGGTAGTGCCGGGGGAGGTGAACCGGCTGACGATGGATTACCTGGTCGATCACCGGGCGTTGTCGCCGACGGAAATCGCTTTCAAGGACTGGTTTCTGGACAACGTGATCTGCAATCCGCAGGCCACGGGGGCGGTGCGGTCGTTGCTGGGGAGAGAGTTCCACCTGCCGGTGCTGGTGAGCAACCACCGGCGGGAATGGGACACTTGGCACCTGACGCGCAAGCAGGAATGGCACATCGACGGCAACTACAGGCACACGCCGCGGCTCGAGTACCTGCAGGTGTTCTACTATCCGCAGGACACGGCGGATGAGATCGGGCCCACGGAGGTGCTGCCGGGGTCACACCTGCACCACCAGCAGCACCGGATGATGGGACACTACGAGCATTTTCGGCACGCGGTGAAGCTGGCAGCGCCGGCGGGCTCGATCTTCATCACGATCTACCAGATCTGGCATCGCGGAGGGTACGCGGAGACGGGAATGCGGCAGAATCTGAAGTACGTCTATTGGCGGACGACGCCGCCAATGCGGGACTGGGTGCGGGAGGAAGGGTTCGACTTTGCGACGGCGGATTATGATCTGGGCCTGCCGTTGGCTGGGGAGGATTTTCGGGGGGGAGCGAAGACGGCGGAGATGTTCTACTGGTTGTGCGGGATGCATGATCGGTTTGTAAATGTGGGGGGCCAGAGCTGGCCTATGTTGGCCAGTAATCGGATCGGGAGGCCTTATGGTTATCCTGGTCCCTAGTGCGCCCGCATATGATCAGCCGGAATTCGGATGACGACTAGCCTGAAGGCGGTGCCAATTGAAAGGAAACCAAGAGAATGACTGCTATTCAGACGCAGGCTGAGCACAGAGCAGAAGCGGAACGGCTGTTGCCAGGGGGGGTTGGGGCCACTGGGAGGATAAATTCATGCCTTGGGCATGCGCTCTACGTCAGCAGGGCGGATGGGTGCCGGATCTGGGATCTGGATGGAAAGGAGTACATCGACTTCAACCTGGCGCATGGGTCGGCGTTTCTCGGGTATAAGCATCCGGCGGTGCGGAGGGCGGTGGAGGAAACGCTGGAGCTGGGGGTTCTCGCCGGGTATGAGACGGCGGGTCAGGCGGAGCTGGCGCGGCGGATCGCGGCCATCGTGCCGTGTGCTGAGATGGTCCGGTACGGAAATACGGGGTCGGAGGGGACGTTGATCTGTACGCGGCTGGCGCGGGCGCATACGGGGCGGAACAAGACGCTCAAGTTCTGGGGCCATTTCCACGGCCTGCACGAGTTCGTGATGTACAACGCCCACGAGCCGAGTCATCCGGTGGAGCCGGGATCGCTGATCAGACCGGAGGCGGAATCGGCGGGGGTACCAGCGGTCATGGACGAACTGATCGTCGTGATCCCGTGGAAGGATCCGGCGGCGCTGGACCGGGCGCTGGCGGAGCACGGGGAGGACATCGCCGGCATCATCATGGAGCCGATCAACTACAATCAGGGCTGCATTGTCGCCGATACCGAGTACATGCAGCTGGTGCGGGATCGGGCGACGGCGAACGGGTCGGTGCTGATTTACGACGAGACGCTGTCGGCTTTCCGCACCGGGCCGGGCTGTGCCCAGGAGTACTACGGGGTGACGCCTGACCTCTGTGTGTTGGGCAAGGCGGTAGCCAACGGGGGTGCCGTGGTCGTGGTGGCGGGGAAGGAAGAGGTGATGCGCGCGGCGGGTCCGGGCGGGGGCGTGGCGCAAAGCGGTACCTACACGGGGAATCCGATGGCGATCAACGTGACGATCGCCACAGTGGACGAGCTCACCAAGCCTGGGTTCTACGACCACATCAACGCGGTCGCCGACCGCATGCATGTGGGCCTGCAGGAGATCCTGGATCGCGCCAAGGTGCCGGCGCACGTGCAGGGGCTGGCGGGGCGGTTCGGGATCCACTTCGGGACGACGGAGCGGGTCGAGCATTACGGGGATACGCTGGGCCGAGATGTGGAGCTGCGGGGGCGGTTCGTGCGGGCGGCGGCGGAGAAGGGCGTCTACTTCCACGATTATGGGGAACTGGTGATCGGGCATCATGGGGTGTCGGCGGCGCATACTATGGAGGATGTGGAGGAGGCGTTGGATCGTGTGGAGAGTGGTGTGAAGGGGATGTAGGAATTCAGGTGGTTCTGCTGAGGGCTTGGGCCCGGGTGTCCCCGCTCTTTCAGTCTCGCACGACATCCTGTCGTGCTGCGAGGCACGCTCTCGGAATCTGCTTCCTCCAGATTCTGGGTCGTGAATTCGTTCGCCGGCACACCCGGCCCCGAGCCCGACGCTGGACCGGTGTTTTTTTCTCATCCCGACCTGTGTAGGAGGAAAGACCGGTGCGTAACCGTTGGGGACTGAAGTCCCTCGGTTTGAGTCGGACTAACCTCGGGTGCGATTCGTCGGCCCTGAGTACCCGAAAGACTAACTCCTCATGACAGCTGAATCCCGCGTTCGGGTATACCCGGCCATCGTGATTGCGTCGCTTCTGGCGCCGGCGCTGTTGGTGCTCTATCTATACGGGGGGCCGACGGCCTACCTGGGGATGGGGGTGCTGGTGGTACCGGGGTTGATGGTGCTGGACTACTTCGGTCGGATGCGGGTGGGGTGGCGTGTGGGGGGTTGTTCTGGCGGCTGGCTACGCGCGGGAGCGGCTAGGCCACCCGGGCGACGAGGCCGTCTTCCAGCAGCGCCTGGGCGCTGGCGCGGAAGGCTTTCAGTGTTTGCTCTATGTCCTCTTCCGTGTGGGCGGAGCTGGTGACACCGCCGTTGTAGGACAGGAGCTTCGCTCCGCGTATCTGCATGTTCTTCTGCAGTGCCCCGATCACATTTCCTGGGATTCCCTTCAAAACGTCAGGGTCCATAGTCTTCAGGTCTTCGCGGCTCCTGGCGCCGGAGCCGGGGTGGGCCTGCAGGTAGATGTGGAAGACTGACGCGTCGCCGTAGACGTAGCCGGCTATTCCCTCCGCCTCGAGGATGTCGTCCATGCCCTGTCGGAGCTGGGCGGCCACCTGGTCGGCGTGGGCATTCGGGGCACCGCCCCGCACCTGTTTCAGCGTCGCCACGCCGGCGGCGGCGGTCGGGGGGTTGGCGTTGAACGTGCCCAGGTGCATCACGCGATCGTAGCGGTCGTGGTGAGGGTCGCCGGTGTAGTCGAACTGGCCCATGATGTCGGCGCGGCCGGCGATGGCGGCGCCGGTCATGCCGCCGGTGACGATCTTGCCGAGGGTGCACAGGTCGGGGGTGATTCCGGAGTAACCCTGGTAGCCACCCGGGCTGTACCGGAAGCCGGTGATAACCTCGTCGAATATCAGCGGCACCTCGTAACGCTCGGTCAGCGACCGCAGCCCGCGGTTGAAGTCGACGGTAACCGGGCAGGTGGCCCAGGAGCCGCCCGAGGGTTCCAGGATCACGGCCGCGATGTCGTCGTCATCCCTCAGCACCTCTTCCACGAACTGTAGATCGGCCGGCGCGATCACTGCCGAGTCGAGGACGAAGTCGGGGACGCCAGTGGACATGGAGGCGTCGAAGGGCGGTCCGAAGCCGACGGCGACGTAGTCGTGCCAGCCGTGGTAGTGGCCGGCGAACCGCAGAAATTTGCGACGCCCGGTGAAGGCGCGGGCCAGCCGGAGGGCGAGCATCGTGGCCTCCGTGCCGGAGTTGACGAAACGGACGCGTTCGGCAACCGGGATCAGCTCGCAGATCAGCTGGGCCCACTCGAGTTGCAGCGGATGGTCCTCGCCGAAGTGCAATCCCTGATCGACGGCGGCGTGGATGGCGGCAATTACCTCGGGCGGTCCGTGGCCTAGCAGGTAGGAGGCGTTGCCCATGCCGTAGTCGATGTACTCGTGGCCGTCCACGTCCCAGATCCGGCAGCCGGCAGCTCGTTGGATGTACAGAGGGAACGGCTGGGCGAAGCGGTAGTCGTGGCCGACGCCGCCGGCGACGGTGTTGCGGGCGGTGTCGAAGAGGGAGCGGCTCTGGGGTCGTGCGTCGGTGTAGGTCTGCTGCCAGTTGGGCATGATCGCCTCGTGTTCGAAGGGGGAAGACAAGGAAGCTAGGGGGCAAGGTTTGGACAAGGGAAGTAAAGTCGGTACCGCCGGATATCGGGGTATTGGGCAGGTTGACGGTACCCACGCTTCTGCAGTACGTGGTAGTATCGGGTATTAGGTACTTCCGGATATTGAATTGTTGGCATGAGAGATGAAAAAGAGATGAGGCAATCCAAAGGAATGTCCGCAGCGTCAGACGGGCTAGGCTGTGGCGGCTTTCACCTGCTTCCGTACGACGCGGAAGAGATCAGGAGCATGGTGCTGCGCATGCGGGACGAGCTGGGTGTCCGCGGCGTCGGCTCCGCGCACTGCACGGGTCATCTGGGATTTGAGGTGTTTCGCCAGGTCTTCGGAGACTAGTACTTCAGCGTCGGGCTCGGGCGTTACGTGGAGTTCAACTGAGTCCGACCATCGGGCCGAACCCGTCCTGGTAGGGCTGGGGGGCGACGCGGGCGTCGAGCAGGGTCGTCCGTGGTGAATCCATCGCGTCGCCGAGTGCCTTTTCCAGCTCTTCGGGGGTTGGCGCCACGACACCCTCGAGTCCGCATGCCCGCGCCGTCGCCGCCAGATCCACCGAATGCAGGTCGAGTTCGTACTCCGCCATGCCCCGCGCCTTCTGACGCGACTTCATCGTGCCCAGCGCCTGGTCGTTGACGATCACGATCGGCGCTGCAACTCCAGTCCGAGCGAATGCTTCGAGCTCGCCGAGCCGCATCAGAAGGCTGCCGTCGGCACCCAGGCCGATCATCGGCACCTCCGGCGCGGCCAGCTTGGCGCCGAGCAGGGCCGGCAGTGTAAGCCCCATCGTCCGACCGCCGGCAGTGCCGAGGTAGGCGCCACACCGATCGACCCGCCACACCCGCTCGAGCAAGGGAACGAACACACCGGTCTCGGCCACCAGTACGCCGTCTGCCGGCAGCTGCTCGCGGATGATCTCGATGACGTCGAGCGCGGCAAAGCGGGCGCCTTGTGGGCGCTCGAAGTTGGGCATGATCGCGGCGGCAGCGGCGGCGATGTCGGCTTCCGGCAGACCTTCCCGCTGCAGGTCGGACAACGACTCCAGCGCCGCTTTCAGATCGCCGTCCACCCGCACCTGCGGCTGCGGAGACAAGGTCTCGTAGGCCTCGTCGGCGACCAGCTCGCAGGTGGGCAGGTCAGTCGCAAAAGGCACATGGGTCATCATGGAGTCGGCCCCGACGAGCAGGATGCCGTCGGCCCGGTCCATGATCTCGGTCTCGGCGATGCCGGGGATGTAGTTGCCCATCAGCACGCCGGCCCAGCGCGGATGGGACTCCGGGAAAACGCCGCGGGCGTCCATGTTCACCAGCAAGGCGGCACCGCAGGCTTCCACCAAATGCAGCAGCGCTTCGCCGGCGCTGTGGCGCACCACGTCAGTGCCGGCAATCACCAGCAGGCGTTCGGTCGATTCGACGAAGGCACGCACTTCCGCCAGGCGTGCGGGATGCGGTTCCGGCGGTGATGGTGGCGCGCCAACGCCAAGGAAGTCGCCGGCTTCGGCGGTACCCAGGTCGGACGGCAGGTTGAGCAACACCGGCCCGGGCCGGCCCACGACCGCGGCGGCGACCGCGTCCCGGATCTGCTGGGGAGCCGCATCCGGCGAGAGCGTGGCCCGAAACTTGGTGACCGCGCCGAACAGGGTGGCGTGGTCGCAGTGCTGTACCATATCCCGCTGGGTGACCGAGCCGGGTGAGGTCTCGCTGAGGCAGACCACGGGGACGCGCTCGAAATAGGCGTTGGCCGCGCCGCCGGCCAGGTTGGCGGCCCCGACGCCCTTGACCGACAACGCCAGGCCGGCGGTCTGCTTCATTAATCCGTAATAGGCGGCGGCGATGCCGGCGGTGGACTCGTGGGCGGTGCTGATGAAGTCGACGCCGTAGCGCCGGCCGGCCTCCATCATGTCCAGCGGCGAGCCGCCGCCGGGCAGGCCAAAGAAGTGGCGGAGCCCACGCTCGCGGGCCTCGGCGATGATGAGCTCGGCGAGCTTCACGCCACGGTCTCCCGCAGCGCGTTCGCCGCGGCGCGCATCCAGTCACCGGATCGAGCGACCGCGCTCACCGCGATACCCGCGATGCGGTTGCGATCGTGGTCGCGGTCCTGGCCACTATCACCGCCGCGACCCGCGCTGTCGTCCCCTGCGTCGCCAAAGCGCCCGACTCCTCCGGCTATGTGGCCAATCGCCACGTCCACCTCGGTCGGCTGGATCGCGCCGGTAGCCTCGCGCTGCGCTACCACCTCACCGTCGATGACCAGCTGTATTGCCGTTCCATCGTAAACGCCAGCCAGGTAATGCCACCCGGGCTCGAGCGTCCGGTGGGCGCTGACGCCGCGCACGCCAACTGTCGTATTCACGAGAAAAGTGGGACCAGGCACGGCGGCGCACAGACCGCCGTTGTGACCGCAATCGGAGTAGCGCAGACTGAACGCGCCGTTCTCTCCGAGCGTGTCGTAACGCAGGATGCGGGCGTGCGCGCGCCCGTCGTCCAGGTCGCCGCGCCAGGGTGCCGCGTAGAGGTAACGCCCGTCGGTGGCGCCGCCGTTGAAGGCGGTGGTGTGCAGGCCGTCGACGAAGGCGGCGTCCGCGGCGGACCAGCTGCCGGCGTCCTCGAACGCGCCCGCAGTGTCGTAACGCAGGTAGTTGCCGTGAAACTGGCTTTGGTCGTCGGTCGCGCGCCGGGTGAACGGAATGAAATAGACGTAACGCCCGTCGAAGAAGCCGCCGTCGAAGCCGCCTGTATCCAGGCCCTCGGTATCGGCCGCCTCGTAGGCCGACCAGGAACCGGGCTCGGCGAAGTCGCCACGGGTATCGTAACGCACCATCGTGCTGTTGTTGTAGGAGCAATAGTAGATATGGTGCCCGGCAAAGACAGCGCCGACGTTGGAGCCCATGCCGCACGCCGCGCGGGCGTCGAAGGTTTCCCAACCGGCCGGATCGCCGAACTCACTGGCCGGGTCGTGACGCAGGCATTGACCGCCGCCGAGGGGGGCGAAGTAGACGTGGCGCCCGTCGTAACAGGCGCCATCGTAGTTGAGCACCTGCTCCCCGAGAACCGTCGTGTCGAACACCTGGTAACTATTCCGGCTCTTGAAGTCACCCTGCGTGTCCAACCGCATGAGGGCCCCGCTCTGCACATCCTGCCCGTTGACTTCTGTGTATCCGGGGCAGCAGTAGAGGTAGCGGCCGTCGAAGGCGCAGCCCTGGAAGGTATGCGCGTGCTCCGCGTCGAACGCCTGCCAGCTGGTCGCGCTCTTGAAGTCGCCCCGGGTGTCGTAACGGAGGAACCGGCTGTGCTTGTCGCCGCCGTCGTCGCGCGGGTTGAAGTAGACGTAGCGGCCATCGAAGGCGCCGCCGTAGAAGCCGCGGGTGCTCAGGCCGTCCGTCGCGCCGGCGTCGTAGGTCTGGTAGGCGCTGGAATCCTTGAAATCGCCGTGGGTGTCGAAGCGGAGCACGCCGCCGTGGGCGGCGGTAAACGGCTGGTCGGTACGGGAGGGGCAGCCGTATACGTAACGGCCGTCGAACACCGCGCCGAAGAATCCCCGCGACGGTAGCCCGTCCGTACCCTCGGCGTCGTGGGCGCTGAAGGTATCGAAAGAGGAGAGCGGCTCCCAAACCGCAACAAGGGGCATCACCGCCTCGGCGCGGTAGGGGCCGGCGTATACCCAGGCCTCGGCGGTGATGCCGGCCGGCGGCGACTGCAGGAAAGCCTGGGCGACGCGGTAATCACGGGCGAAAGCGGATCCGCCGCCGAAAGCCGGTCCCGTGAGAAGGAGGTGATCGTCGTCGGCGAACGGATGCCGGAACTCGGTCATAAGCGCAAGCCTGGGTTATCGCCGCAGCAAGGCGGTGCCCATGTCGCCGACGAAGCGACCGCGGTAGGCCTCGGCCTTGCGCACCTGCATGCTCTCGAGCGGGTTGTAGTCGTCGGTGATGATGAAGCCGTGTTCCGGCGCGAAGTGCAGCTCTCCGGCCAGCAGTGTTTCCAGTTCGACCTTCATCGCCAGGTCGGCCGGCAGTTGCTCGCGGTCGACCTCGATCGGAGCGGCCGAGGCGAAGAAGACGAAGTCGTCAAACTCGAAGCCGGTGTCTAGAGAGAAAACGCGCTGGTGCGGGAAGACGGCGCGCAGGGTGCGCGAGACGGCGGCCGAAGCCTGGTCGCGCTCCAGGTCGGTGGAGCCGACGAAGTTGAGGGCGAGAATGCCGTCCGGTCGCAGCAGCGTCCTCAGCTCCCGCAACATCTCGATGCTCAGCAGGTGGGGCGGCACGCTGCCGCCGGTGAAACAGTCGTGGATGATGAAGTCATACTGCTTGTCGAGGCGCTTGATCTCGTAGCGGGCGTCGCCGACGATGAGCTTCCCGGGCGGCTCGAGCTTGAACCACTTCAGGGCGGCCTCGGCCACGAGCGGATCCAACTCGATGGCGTCGGTCACGACGCCCCTCTTCTCCAGCGCGCCGACGATGTAGCCGCCGCCCAGGCCGATCAGCAGCGCGTCCCGGCCCTGTGGATGGAAATGGGGCAACCACTCCAGGGTGTACAGGTAGGGTAGGATGGTCTCGCCCCGGTGGCCCGGGTCCATGCGCAGCGCGCTGATCGTCGAGGAGTCGGAGAGCATCAGCCGCAAGTAGCGGGAGTGGTCATCGACGACCCGAACCCAGCCGTATGAGCTTTCTTTTTCGTACTTGACGTTGTAGTTGTAGGCGTAGACCGGTGCCCCCCTGCCCTCGACCCACAGCGCCGCCGCTCCTATGATGACGGCAGCGATCAGCGCCAAGGTCGAAGGGCTGCCAGCTAGTCTTTTCTTCTCGAACAGGGAGACGGCGATGGCCAGCAGCATGAGGGCGATGCTCACGGCGTAGAGGATGGCTCTGGAACCGATGGCTGGTAGCAGGAAGAACCCCAGCAGCAGGGTGCCGACGACGCTGCCGACGGTGCTGACCGCGTAGACCGAGCCGGAAGCCAGGCCCACCCCCTCGACGCTGCGGGTGGCCAGCTTAACCACGTAGGGGCTCACCATGCCGAGGAAGGTCAGCGGCACGGTGAACAGAATCAGGGCGCTGAAGAAGGCGCCGGCTCGCAACCCGAGCGGGTTGGTCCCGACCAGGACCGGGCCGCTGATCAGGGGTATGACCGAGGAGGAGACCGCGGCCAGGGCGATGATGTGGCCGAGGCGGAAGCTGGGGTAGCGATCGGCGATCAGGCCGCCTAGGTAATACCCGCCGGAAAGAGCGATCAGGGCGACCGAGATCAGGGAGGACCAGACGAACAGACTGACACCGTAGAATGGTCCGATGAAGCGGGTGCCGATGAGCTCCAGCATCATCACCGAGGCGCCGGTGATGAAAACGGTGGCGAAAAGGACGAGACGGTCGCCGGGAGTCAGGTTGCTGGTGGTTGCGGTCAAGACAGCTCCTCGATGGTGCGTTTGCCAAAATCGACGGGTAAACTAAGCAACCGCGCTGCTTCCCACAGGTCGCGCGGCACGGCAACCGCCCATCCCGCGCCATCCCGCGCAGCGCGAAGGGCGCAACGACTCAGTGGTAGCGCAGGGTCAGGCGTAAACCCTTGAGCTCGATTGCCTCAACATCGGCTGATTCGGTGTCGGTACGCCGGAGCCGAAGCAGATTCTCCCCCTTGCGCAAAACGCCCAGATCCAGCGCCAGCTCGATCTGGTCCCCTTCAATGGCGTGCTCTACCGGCTGGGGTGGCCGCGTCGACCAGTCGTCGGGATAGGCGGCCTGCGTCCAGGTGCCGGTGGCGCGCTTTCGGTCGGACCAGGAGTGGGGGTGGTCGTTGATGGAGATCTCCATTACGGCGCTCTCCGGCAGCCGGCTGAAGTCCAGGCCCAGGGTGGCCGTGGCCAGGCTGCCCTCGCGCCCGGCGCCAGGCACGTCGTCGGCGATGTCTAGCGTGAGGGTGACGGCGCGGCCGGTGGGATCGGCGAACAGCACCGGCAGCTGGGCAAGTGGAAGGGCGTTGCGGAAGGACCAGCCGAGCTGCGAGGTGGGCGGCTCCCGCGAGGCAGAATCCGCCTCGTAGCGCTTGTCGGCGCACGCCAGCGCGGCCGGGTTGGCGAGCCGGCCGAGCACGTCGTGTTTCCACGCCGCCGCCAGGCTGTGGTAGTTGAACAGGTAGAGGCCGTCGACGCCCGCGTCCCAGTAGCGGCTGCAGACGCCTCGCAGCTTCTCCTCGTCGAGGCAGCCGGCCAGCGCCTCCAGGCAGCCGTAGATGCGGCAGCCGGTCCCCGCGGCGGCCTCGACGAACTCGGCGATGGGCATCTCGAACGGGCGGAAGCCGCCACCGGCGATGAGTAGATCGGGCAGCCCCTCCTCGATCCAGGCTGCCGTGTCCAGGCCGATGCGGGCGGCGTCGTCCAGGGTCGGGGGCACGCGGATCGCCAGGTTCAGCTTTCGTCCCTCGGCCTGGCCCCGGGTATCGAGCCGCTGCCGCACCTGCCGCACGAGGTCGGTGGCCAGGTAGCGGCTGGCATAGGCCTCCTCGATCCGGAAGAAGGCGGGGTGCCGCATGAAATCCAACTCGATGCCGTCGATATCGAAGTGATCGATCAGCTCGCCGAGGATGGCGAGCATGTAGGCGCGCACTTCCGGTCGGGCGTAGTTTAGGCCGGTGCTTATGCCCCACTGCTGGGTGCCAGGCAGCAGCGCCTCACGTGGGTGGCCGATCAGGTACTCGGGATGTTCGCGGCGCAGGCGGCTGTAGGTGTAGGCCTCCGTCGCCATGTCGTAATGCTCGTTCATCCGCACTGACGGATAGAAGCCCAGGCCGGCCTCCCGACAGAGCCCGGCGATCGCGGTGACCGGGCCGCCGTGTTCGGCGATCAGCTGGGCCAGGTTGGCGCGTCGCCGGATGCCGTTCTCGTCCAGTTCCTCCTTGGCGTAACCGGCGCCGACGCGTTCGCCGACCTCGGTCTCGTAGTCGAAGACGTCGTGCCCGCCCACCGACCAGAGAAAGGTGTCGACGGGGGAGTCAGCGTAGGTGGCGATCATGGCTTCCCGCATGAGTTCGAGGGTCAGCGGCGGTCCGTAGGTGCTCAGGATCCAGCCGTCGTCGTTGCAGAGAACCTTAGGGGGTGTGGCCATGGTTTGCTGCTCCTGGCGGGGGGGCGGGCCGCAGAAGGTTACAATATACTCAACGCCAGCGCAGGTTGCCGTTTGAGCCTGATCCGGTATTCCCTAAATTGGGGCCCATCGATCACCCGATGCACCGCCTGGAGAGCAGATGGCACTGAAGTTCGCGTTCCTGGGCACCTGGCACAGCCACGCCCCCATGCACGTGGAGACCGCCGCCCGTTACCCGGACCAGTTCGAGCTGCTGGGCATGTACGACCCGGACCCGGAGGTCATCGCTGCCAACCAGGGACGGTTCGCCCGCTACCAACTGCCGGTTCCGATCATCCCGTCGGTGGAAGCGGTGCTCGACAGCGCGGCCGAGGCGGTGGTGATCGAGGGGCACGTCCATCAGAACCTGGACTATGCCGAGCAGGCGCTCAAGGCTGGCAAACACGTGCTGCTGGAGAAGCCGGCCGGCGTCGACCTGGACCACCTCGAGCGCGTCCACGCGCTGGCCCGCGACAGCGGACTGGCGCTGCAGATGGCCTACATGTGGCGCTACAACCCGGCCCTGTTCGAGTTGCTCCGCCTGGCGCGGCGGGGTGTCCTGGGGCAGGTCTTCCAGTATCGGGGCCACATTCCCAAGCCGCTGGAGTGGCACAAGTCGCTGGCCGGCGAGTTCAGCCAGTACACGGGCGGAGTCTACTTCGAGATGGCTGGTCACATGATCGACCTTATGGTAACCCTCATGGGCGAGCCGGAGACGGTGCAGACGGTGATGGCCCGCCACTGGGGCGAGCGCGCCGAGGTCGACAACGGCGTTGCAGTTCATGAATGTGCCGACGGCATCGGCATCGTCGACACCACGGCGATGCAGGCCGGCATGGACCGCCGGGTTGAGGTCCACGGCACCGCCGGCACCGCGATCCACACCCCCCTGGGCTCGAACCGGCTGAATCTGTTCCTGCGGGAAGGCGGGGGCGAATACGACGCTGGGTGGCAGGAGGTGGAGGTGGAAGCAGAGGCTGAACCGCCGACGCTGCTGCACGAGTTGGCGGCCACCATCCGCGGCGACAAGGAACCGGACTACTCCCTCGAGCATGACATGGCCGTGCAGCGAACGCTCTTCAAGGGCATCGGCATCGAAAGAGGTAACGCGATGAAGAGCCCGGGTGCCTGACACGGTTTTGGAGGAGACTATGAAGATTGCAGCGCTAGTGGCACTGGCCACCCTGACAGCGCTGGCCGTGCCGGGGACAGCCCCGGCCGCGACCGCGAGCCAGGTGGCCGCCGAGGTCGACAGCCTCGAGGCGATCCTGGCGTCGCTCCAGGCCGACATGGCACGACTCCAGACGCAGCTGGACAGCCTGAAGGGGGCCGCGCCCGCAGTCGTCGGGGACGCGGCTGCGGAGGAGACGGGGGCCGGGGCGGATTCGGCCGCTGTTGAACCGGCGCCGGAGCCAGTGGCGCTCGCCGAGGCGGTGGGGGTAGAGATCGACGCGGAGGAGCGGGCGCGCTATGGCCTGTTCCGCAACGTCGAGGGCTTTCTGTCGGCCGTTTACCTGAAGCGTTCGGACGGCAGCTACGTCGTGCGCCTTGTCTACACTGACGAGGCGGGTAATGAAGTGGAGCGGACCAACAAGGTGGCGCCGGTCGGCATCGAGTTCGTACGGGCGAAGATCGCCGCCGCCGAGTAGGGCCGAGCCCGGACCTACTCGAGCCCGAAGAGTCGGGCGGCGTTGTCGTAGAACAGCTTGCGCTGGTCGTCGGTGCTGCGGTGTGAGATGATCTGCCGCAGCGCGACGATCCAGTCGGCCAGTGGTGCTCCCAGCGTGCAGACCGGCCAGTCGCCGCCGAAGATCACGCGTTCCGGGCCGAAGCGGTCGAGGCAGTGGTCGACCGTGGGCGCCAGATCGGTGACCTGCCAGTCTTGCCGCACCCGCGCGATGATCCCCGAGATCTTGCAGTAGACGTTCGTCTGTGCCGCTAGCGCCTGCATGTCGTCACGCCACTGGCCGGCGTCGTGGGCGTAGGTGGAGCCGGGTTCCGCTGATTCCTGACCGTTTACCACGTACGGGTCTGCGTTGCCACAGTGGTCGACGATAAACGTGGTCTGTGGACAGCGGTCCACCAGCTCGATGCCGTCGGCCAGTTCGGCCGGGCGCAGGCAGAGGTCGAACGTCAGCCCGAGTTCCCCCAGCATCTGGACGTTGGCGACGAAGGCCGGCTCGAGGCAGGAGCCCGGGGGCTTGTCGTTGTTGTGCAACACCCGGCGAGTGCCGACCACGTAGCGGTCGTCTGCCAGGACGTGCGCGAAGTCGGCGAAGTCGGGGCTGGCCGGATCGCCGCCGGCGATGACGGCGCACATGGGATTGTCGTCCCGCGCGCAGAGCCCGACCACGTAGTCGACCTCACACTGCTGCTGCTCCAGGCGGCAGTTTACCTCCATGTAGATGGTCTTCGCCACCCCCATGCCGGCCGCTTCGCGCGCGTAGCGCTCGATCGGGAAGTCGTCGTCGAGGGAGCCGGCTCCCTTGGTCCACTCCAGGTCGAGGACGCTGCGGACCCAGAGGTGCTGATGGGTATCGATGATGGGGATCGTCGAGTCTGTCATGATTCAGCTCAATCCTCGAAAACGATAATGCTGCGGGCGACCTTGCCGGCTGCGAGGCAGGCGAAGGCGTCGTTGATTTCGTCCAGGGAAAAGCGGTGGGTGATCAGCTCGTCGAGCATCAGTCTGCCCTGCTGGTAGAGGTTGAGCAGGCGCGGGAAGTCGATGCGGGGGCGGCAGCTGCCGTACATGCAACCCATCACCGTCTTCTCCTGGATCAGGTCGCGGGCGTCCAGCGGCACCGGCGTGCCCACCGGCGCGTGACCGACCCAGACGGTGGTGCCCCGCTGCCGGGTGCAGCGCACGCTCTGTACGAACGGCTCGGCGAGGACGCCAATCGCCTCGAAGGCGAAGTGGACGCCGCGGCCGTCGGTGAGGTCCATGATGGCAGCGACCGGGTCGCCGGCGCCGGCGACGACGGCATTGGTGGCGCCGAAGCGGCGGGCGAGTTCGAGCTTAGCCGCCAGCTTGTCGACGGCGATGATCTGCGTCGCGCCGGCCAGGCGGGCGCCTTGGATGATATTGAGGCCGACGCCGCCGCAGCCGAAAACGGCGACCGAGCTGCCGGCGGTGACGCACGCCGTGTTGATGGCCGCCCCCACGCCGGTGGCGACGCCGCAGCCGACCAGCGCGGCGACCTCGAAGTCGATGGCGGGGTCGATCGCGACCGCGGCGACCTCGGGTACCACTGTGTGGGTGGCGAACGATCCGAGGTTGACCATCTGGTTGATCGGGCCGCCGTCCACCCGCGCCCGGTCGCCCACCAGGGGCGAACACTCGCACAGGCTGGGCCAGCCCTGCAGGCAGGTCTCGCAGTGGCCGCAGGGGCTGCGCCAGGAGAGGACGACGTGGTCGCCCAGGGCCAGGCCGGTCACACCCTCGCCGACCTGATCGACGACACCCGAACCCTCGTGCCCCATGATGACCGGGACCGGAATCCGGTCGCCCCACTCTCCCTTCAGGACGTGCCAGTCGGAGTGGCAGACACCACTGGCCTTGAGACGTACTCGGATGTGGCCCGCCGGCGGTTCGGGGTAGTCGATCTCCTCGACGACGAGGGGCTGGTTGGTTTGGCGGAGTATGGCGGCGCGCATGGGGCGTAGAGTATAAAGCTCACCGAGAGGACCGAACAGACGGTCCACAGCCGGGGGTGGGTGAGCGCGGCAGCCGGGTATTCCGGATACTTGGGGCAGAGCCAACGACCGACGAGGAGGTAACGGATGACAGTCGTCATCGCGGCGCTGCTGCTGACGGCCACTGTGGCGGCGGGGCAGGTCAACATTGAACACTATCGCGGCAAACCGGGCGTCACCGGGTCGGCCAGCTACTCCTTCAACAGCGACCTGGGGAACGTCGACGTGGTAAACAGCGATGGGGCCGGCAACATCACGATCAACCACGGTCACGGAACGATCCTGGGCGTGTTCTCCGGCGGCGTCGGCGTGCACGGCGGCAAGCGTTTCGCCAACAGCGGCGTCCTGCATCTGCGCTACACCCACAAGCGGAACCGGACCTACCAGCCGGAAGTCTTCGCGCAGAGCGACTATGCGGCGCCGCGGCAGCTGGACTGGCGCACGCTCATCGGTGTCGGGCTGCGTTTCAACAGCGCCACCAGCGAGCATTTCGCTCTCTCGTTCGGGACGGCGATGATGTGGGAACGCGAGGGATTGGATCTGGCACCCGAGGATCCGCATCCGGACGACACCTCGGTGGTGCGCTCGAGCACCTACGTCAACCTGCACTTCGACCGGGAGGTGCTGTTCTCGACGACGGCTTATGTGCAGCCGGCAGTGGAGGACCCGGGGGATTTGCGGGTGTTGGGGGTGGTGCAGCTGACGACGCCAATTTTGCGGCGGTTGAATCAGACTACGGGGGTGAAGTTCCGGGTAGATTCCCACCCGCCGGCGGGTGTGAAGAAGTCGGATGTGAAAATCTCGACGAGCTTCGGGCTGGAGTTTTGACAGTCTAGATTGGTGGACGGCCCGTCCGCGCTGCGCGGCGTTTTGCTGCGGCCGTATCCTGCGGCCACGGGCGCCAAACGAATCCGCTACGCAGCATGGGCCACCCCGAGCTCGACCTTGGGGAGAAGCGTCGACCTGGTCGCCTTCTGAGTCGGCGAAAAAAGAGTAGTCGCCACTCGGAACCAGCCTGATCCTGATCTCGCTGCCCGTCGTTTCTGGATTGAGTGCGGCTCACAGGGGAGCCTCCGGTCCGCAGGAAGCGCTATGCCCGCCCCTTGCAACTACTAGAAACCTTCTTTCCGCCTGATGATGCGAACGACTGGGCGTACGGGAAAAAGGGGTTTGCTACTCGCGGCGCCAGGGCCAGTGGCCGCGGGCGGTGTCCTCGCCTCCTATACGGAAGTCGGCGCCGGTAGGGGACTGGAAGACTCTCAGGTCGAACTCGGGGATGGTGGCCAGCAGGTGGTCGAAGATGTCGGCCTGGATTCCCTCGTAGCTGGCCCAGACCACGTCGCTGCAGAAGACGTAGATCTCGATCGGCAGGCCGTGATCGGTGGGGGCGAGCTGGCGGACGAGGAAGGTCATCTCGCGGTTGATCTTGGGGTGGTTCCACAGGTAGCCAACGACGTAGGCGCGGAAGGTGCCGACGTTGGTCAGGCGGCGGCCGTTGGCCAGGACGGACAGGTCCACCCCCTCCGCTTCGTTGTACTCCGCCAGCTCGCGCTGCTTCTTTTCCAGGTAGTCCTCGACGTAGCGGATGCGCTGATAGCGGCCGAGCATCTCCTCGTCGCAGTGGCGGATGCTGTTCACGTCGATGTGGATGGCGCGCTTGATGCGACGGCCACCCGACTCCTGCATACCGCGCCAGTTCTTGAAGCTCTCGCTGATCAGCGCGTAAGTGGGGATCGTGGTGATGGTCTTGTCCCAGTTCTGCACCTTGACGGTCGTCAGTGCCACTTCCAGGACGTCGCCGTCGGCGCCGTATTTCGGCATCTCGATCCAGTCGCCGCGGGAGACCATCCTGTTCGTCGACAGCTGGATGCCGGCGACCAGGCCGAGGATGGGATCACGGAAGACGAACAGAATGACGGCGGTAAGCGCGGTCAGGCCGCCGAGCAGGTAGGAGAGGGACTTGTCGAGCAGGACCGAGACGATGAAAACGGCCGCTGCGATGTAAATAATGATCTTGATGAATTGGACGAAGCTCTTGATCGAGATGTCGCGGGAGGCGTCCGAGGTATCCCAGATGGCGACGACGGCATTGAGAAACAAATCGACGGCGCGCGAAGCCACGGCGATGAGGTAGATCACCACCGCTGTTTCGACGACGGCGATGACCGCGCCGTAGCCGCGCAGGGCGGCCGGTGCCAGGATGTAGATCACTACCGCCGGCACCACGTGGGCTACCGTGCGGAAGACCCGGTTGTCGACAAGCACGTCGTCCCACTGGGAGGCAGTGCGGCGGATGACAGTGTGGATGGCGGTCAGCACCGGGCCGCGGACGACGAGATGGGCGATGTAGCTGAGCAGCAGAACGAGGACTGCGGCTCCGGCGCGGGCGAGCAGGGCGGCCGGTTCGCCCGCGATGCCTATCCTGGAGATGAGGTCTGCGATCTGTCCGAACATGACAGGGGAAACTACACGGCCGCGGTTTGGGAGGCCAGTGGGGGCTGTTTAGATTCTCCCGCGTGAACGAGACCCAGTACCAGCTCCTCCGCGTCATCCGCAAGATCCGCCTGTTCCAGGGTCTGGGGCGGCAGCATATCCAGGCGTTGCTGCCGCTCTGCAAACTGGTGTCCCTCGAGCCGCTGCAGAACCTCTATAACCAGGGGGATCCCAGCCGCGAGATGCTGCTGCTGCTCACGGGCAAGCTGTGGGTGGTCCGCGGGGGCGACGAGGTCCTCGCCGAGATCGGCCCCGGCTCGTCGGTGGGCGAGATGGGGTTCTTCACCGGCGAGGCGCGCTCGGCCGACATCGTCGTCGCCGAGCAGTCGACCGGCTTCCGCGTCGACAAGAGGGAGTTAATCAAGCTGTTGGACTCGAACCCGGCGATGAAGGCCGGCATTCTCGGCAACGTCGTCGCCGTCCTCAGTGAGCGGCTGGTCGAGGCCAACCAGCTCGTCCTCGCCTATACCAACACGATCGCCAAGATGGAGGACCAACTGGTGCGCCACATCGGCATGAACTCGGTCGAGCTGGACGAGCGCGGACTCTAGGAGAGACAATGGCCCGACTAGCCGGCGTCAACACCACCGACATCCCCGACGCCATCGCGCTGGCCTGCCGGCGCATGCACCGCGCCGACGTGGGCGACCTCCACAACGGCGGCCGGTACCTGAACGCGCTACTGCACGCCGAGGACGTTCTCGGCATCCCGGTGGACGAGGAGTATATCGATCGCCTTGCCGGGGTCATGTTCGACGCCTACAGCGGCGCGGTCCCGCTGCCGGCAAGCCGGCCCCGGGAGAGCACGGCTCCACATCCCCACATCTTCGATCCGCACAACACGCGCGAGGGCCTGCACGGGCTCTACGCCCTGGCGCGTTACCGGAGCAGTGGCCGGGCGCTGGAAGTGGCCGAGGCTGCCATCGCAGCCGTACTCGACTACTGGGATCCTGACGGCGATTGGGACGGGGAACGGCTGGCAGCGGCTGGCATGGAGCTGGGCTACGCCCAGACCTACATCCGCGGTGCGGCGCGGGCGATCGGACCGTTGGTCAAGTTGTACCGGGCCACCGGCAGTGCGGCCGCACTCGAGCTGGCCATGATTCTGAAGGAGAAGGCCATCACCGAGTTCTTCACCAGCGAAGGCCAGTTCGATGGTGTCCGCTTCGGTCACCACGTGCACTCGACCACGTCCACGATGTCGGGGTTGGCCCTGCTGGCCGACCTGACGGGGGACGCCGGGCTGTTGGCGCGGGTGCAGGCGTTCTACGACAACGGCCTGTGGGAGGTGCGCGACGAGGTCGGCTGGGCGATCGAGACGATCAAGCCGGAAGACAACCCGGACAGCGGTGAGACCAACAGCTCGGGCGATATCCTCGAAACCGCCCTCATCCTGGGCCGCTGGGGCCGTGCCGATTGTTATCAGGATGCCGAGCGCATCCTGCGCTGTCACCTGTTACCGACCCAGTTCCGGGATACGCGCTTTTTGGTCGAGCGTGCTGCGCCGGACAAGGTCGAGGCGGGCCGGCGTTGGGCCGACGATCTAGTGGGCGCCTACGGGTTCCCGGCCCCCTACGGTCACGATCCGGTCGCCAACGGGTTAGGAGTACGGTTCAACTTGGACGTGGTGGGCGGCACGACTGATTCGCTCTGTTACGCGGCGAGCCGGATGGTCGCGAGCACGCCCGACGGTATCCGGGTGAACCTGCTCTTCGACGGCGATTCGGACCTGGCTCGGGTAGAGTCGGCCTACTCGGGCCCGGTGCTGAGCGTGACGCCCCGGCGCCCGGGGCCGCTGTGGGTGCGGTTGCCGCCTTGGGCCGGCGGTGGCCGGATCCAGATCATCGGGGGCGGCCCGAGCGTGCCCAGCGGCGGCTACATCTTCTTTGCCCAGCCTCCGGTCAACCGGCCCATCCGAATCACCTACCCACTGGCGGACGGTGACGCAGTCCTCGACCACCGCAGCCGGCAGATTCGGGTCCGCTTCCGCGGCGACGCGGTGGCGGCGATGGACGACTTTGGCCAGGACCTCACCTTCTTCGCGCCGATCGCCTGAGTGCCGCGATCGTTACGGCGCTGGTGTGGTGGGGCCAATGGCCGACATTGTCGGTCAGGGCATTTTCCCGTTCCCGGTTCGTTTCCAGTCCCCGGGGCCCAATTTGTAAAACGGCGGAAAAAAAATTGCCCGCGCTCAGCGCTTCTCCATGACGTGGTCATCGTAGTGCTGGCGGATGTAGCCGGCTTCGGCGTAGGCGCGTGTGGCGTCAGTCCACTGACTGAAGTAGGCGCGCTCGCCGGGGTCGGCGTGCTCGGTCAGCCGCTGGGGGATCATCACCCAGTTTGTCAGCGGCGGGCTGGACTGGCAGCTGTAATAGTGGTGCAGCGTGCGGCGGGCGCCGCGGCGTGCACCCCGCGTGTGATAGATATGGATGTTGTAGAGGACACACGTGCCAGCCGGGCCGATGATCGGGACCTCGGCAAAGGCGGAGCCCATCTTCTGCCGGGCCTCCTGGTAGGTGCCGTACTCTGCAGGGTGACTGTTGGGCACCACCGTGAAGGCTGGGCTGGTGACGTCGTCAACGTCGGTCAGGTAGACGATGGAGCAGACATAGGAACACTCGGAGAAGCGCCCTGGGCGCCGCATCTGACCTTCCGCCACCGCGAACTTGCGGTCGCGGTGGAAGGCCATCGGCTGGTCGACCGCGATGTCTACGGGCACACTGCGAAAGTCGAACTGGCCAAAGCGAACATCCGGTCCCATGATCTGTTCGACGATCGGGAAGATGGTCGGCAGCTTGATCCAGCGGTCCAGCTCCGGGTGCAGGATCAGAATCTGTGTGTGCGAGAGAACGTTGCCCTTGCCCACGTTCCACTCAACCGGCCGTTCGGCCTGCGAGCGGTCCATGAACTCCAGCAGCGTGCCGACGTCGTCAGGTGTTAGGGCGTCGGCGATGACGGTGTAGTTCTGCTCGGCGAAGAAGTCCAGTGCCGCCTCGCGCTGGTCTGCTGCAAACAGGGGATGCCCGGGCATGGCCGGAAGTTAGGGGGGTTCCGGAAGAACGTCAATCCGGGTAGGGCGCGCGCTCGAGGAGTCACGGGGCGTCTGCCCGCACCAGTCCCTCATCGCGTAACTCCGTCCACAGCTCCTCCGGAATCGGCCACTGCGCCACGTCGGCGTTGTCCAGGGCCTGTGCCGGTGTCGACGGTCCCGGTATGACTGCGCTGACGACGGGGTGGCGGAGCGGAAATTGCAGTGCGGCCGCCCGCAGCGGCACGTCGTGGCGCTGACATACCGCCTCGATCCGGGACGTTTTCTCCCGCACTGCCGGTGTCGCCGGCTCGTAGCGGTACCGGGCTCCGTTGGTCGCTCCGGTGGCCAGGATGCCGGACGCGAAGGGTGCTCCGATCACGACGCCGATACCGCGCTCCTCGCACAATGGGAAGTCCCCTTCGAGGGCTTCTTGGTCGAGCAGGGTGTAGGGCATGGCCAGCACGTAACAGTCCAGGTCGATCTCAGCCAGGAGCCGGGGCATCATGCCGGTGGTGTTCAGGCCGGCGCCGATGCCGCCGACGGTGCCCCCTGCCCGCAGCTCCGCCAGCGCCTTGGCGCCGCTGGAGAACAGCTGGCGCAGAGCCAGGTCGCGCTGGGCGCCCTCCAACTCGTCGACGTCGTGGACCAGCAGTAGATCGATACGGCTGATGCCCATCCGGTGCAGGCTCTGCTCGTGCGAGCGCATGATCCCGTCGTAACTGTAGTCGAAGCGGAAGTCGAACTCGAGCGGGTCCGGCCACAATGTCGACTCGACCCCGTCCGGGGCCGCCGCGAAGACGCGGCCGACCTTGGTGGAGACCACGTACTCGCGGCGCTGCTGATCCTGGAGGAAACTGCCGAGCCGGTGTTCGCTGCGACCGTGCCCGTAATAGGGCGAGGTGTCAAAGTAACGCACCCCGGCCTCCCAGGCGGCTGCAACAGTGCCGCGGGCCTGCTGCCCCGAGACTGGCAGTCCGCGGATGACGCCGAGCTGGCCGGCGCCGAAGCCCAGGCTGGTGACGGCGACGTCGGTGCGGCCGACGGTTCTGGTGGCTAGCGCGGTCACAGCCCCGGTACGTAGCCCTGGCCCCACTGCTCGGCCCGTTTTTCGCGGAAGTCGCCGGTGTTGGGCATGATAGCGAGCATGCCCCCGTCGACGACGAAGGTCTGCCCGATGACGTAACGGGCGGCGTCGGAGGCCAGGTAGAGGGCCATGCCGGCGATGTCGTCCGGTGTGCCGATGAAGCCGGCGGGGATCGTGCCACCGGCCTCCTGCTGGTCGAAGTCGCCGAGCACCTGCAGGTGGTTCTCCACCAGGATCCATCCTGGTGCGATGGCGTTGACCCGTACCCCCTTTTGCGCCAGTTCCAGTGACAGCACCCGGGTAAAGGCGACGATGGCGGCCTTGGTCCCGGCGTAGACCGTGTGCTCGGTCATGCCGGCATAGGCGTGGACCGAGGTCAGGTTGATGACCGCGCCCTTGCTCTGCTCGATCATGGCCGGCACCACCGCCTGGGTGAGGAAGTACATGGCGCGGATGTTGACGTTGTAGACGGTGTCGAACTGCTCCGGCGTGACCTCCAGGAACGGTTTGTGCATGGTGATGCCGGCGGTGTTGACCAGCACGTCGAAGCCACCGAGCCAGTCGCCGGCATCGGCGGCCAGCTGGGTGATGGCGTCGGTGTCGTTCAGGTCGCCCTGGAAGGCGGCCGCCTGGCCGCCGCCGCCGGCGATCTCCTCCACGGCACTGTTCGCCCCGGCGTCGCTGTGGGCGTAGTGCAGGGCCACCCGCGCTCCCGCCGCGGCGAACGCCAGGGCAACGCCCCGGCCGATGCCGGTGCCGGCGCCGGTGACGAGTACGCGCTTGTCCCCCATGTCAGTGTTCGTCATCTGTTGCCTTTCAGTCGGAGAATAGTCGCGCCAGGAAGGCATTGAGCTCGGTCCAGATTGAGCTCGGCGCGTAGGCGAGGTAGCCGTTCATGGTGACATCACCGGATTGATAGGCGACTTCTCCGCCGCTGGCTTCACATAGGCCGCAGTGCTGCGGTTGAGAGCGGCGACGGGACGGTCTTTCGCAGCGCGGATAGGTTTCTGCCAGACGATACAGTGGCTGTCGACGGCCGGATCGGGATGGTCGTACTTCGCGGTGCTGCGGGCGTACATCACGGCGTTGTCGGAGACGTCCTCTTTGGTGGCGCAGGTCCAGATGGCGAGGAGGTCGCCGGCGGGAGTGACCTCGACGAGGACGTGGTCGCTGGCTTCGTGAGCGTAAGGGGGTTTCTGCGGGAGGCACACGACCAGGTCGGGGTTGGTGCGGGTCCAGTCGTCGCTGTAGCACGCGTAGTCGCCGATTGTGGGTTTGGGGCGTGCCGTCATCTGATGTCACCATCGTATGCTGAACGAAACCATGGAGGGGTGTCCGTCAGGGGACGTTGCCCCATTGCCCCTTTCCCACAACACGCTGCCGGTAACATCTCCTGACGAACCCGACCGTGGGTGGCAACGTCAACTGGTGACCCGCATAAGCGCAGGCCGGGTTCGGCCCTATTGGAGTGGGGGTGGGGCGAGAATAGACGCCCGATCCCGACCTGTATCAGGCAGTTCGACCCAGGCTGCCACACACTACTGGCTGGATGGGTACGGGCCGTATTCCACTACAACGTGAACCTGGTCTATCTCCAGGCAGCCGGTCAGGCGGTCGGCGCGCCCGTGGAGGACGGCTTCCAGGAGGTTTTTGCCTTTCCGGGGCCAGGCATCCGGGTGCAGGTGGTATTCCAGCCACTGGCCGGAGTAGGCGTTTATGACGGTGCCGTCGATGCCGCGGTAGATGTCTCTGGTACACGATTGGTCGGACAGGGAGCGGCCGTTAAGGATGAATTCGAGCTGGTCGGCGCTGACCAGCTCGTAGACGCGGATGCGCAGTAGGATGCGGCGGATACGCTCTTTCCGCTCTTCGGTGTCGTCGGCGATGTAGAAGAGGATCGGGTGGTGGGTCTCGGCGTCGTCGGTCGCGATGACGACGGGCAGGTTGGTCTTGTAGTGCAGGGGGTCGCTGTCGGCGGCGTCGCGGGCAAGGACGTAACACTTGTCCTGTTCGGCGATGATGTCGGCGTCGCCGAGCTCGCTGAGGATGCGGCGCTCGGCGTCGCCGAGGGGCCACTGCAGGAACCAGGAGAGGACGCCGTCGGCGCCGCGGTCGTAACAGTTGGCCACCGCCGCGCGCATCTGCTCCGGCGTGGCCCAGAGGCGCTCGGCTCCCCTCTGGATCTGCTTGTGGTCGGAATAGGCCTGCAGCGATGGGTAGACCGAGGCATCGCTGCGGTGGGCGGCTTCGACGAGCCAGTCGAAGGGCATGTCCGGGTCTAGGACCTGGTAGGCGTACCGCATGGGGACGACGAAGTCGACGAGACCCTGCTCCAGCCAGGCGGCAACATCCATCCCCTGGGCCCGGTTCAGCTGCTCGGTGGGCAGGACGCGGGCGCCGACCTGTTTGCCGTGGCCGTGGACCATGCCGGCGACCTTCTCGACGTACTCGGTCATGGCTGGCAGGGTCGTCTCGGCCCGGTCCAGGGGTATGACCGGACTGCCGCCCGGCATGGCCAGGTCCATCTCGACGGCGTCGACTTCGTAGTCGGCGGTCAGCTCCTCCAGTACCCGATAGTGGTGATCGCGCACCTCCTCGTGTGCGAGCACGCCGCCGCCGTTATCCCGGCGGTGGGCCGCGTCCATGCTCTCGTATTCGGCCATGCGCAGGCTGGCGATGAAGTCCATGCCCTTGTCGTGAGCACGATCGACCAGCACGGTCAGCGGATCGAGACCGC
Source organism: uncultured Gemmatimonadaceae bacterium (assembly GCA_964456165.1). Classification (GTDB taxonomy): domain Bacteria; phylum Latescibacterota; class UBA2968; order UBA8231; family UBA8231; genus CAYWBJ01. The sequence continues at coordinate 26,831 of CAYWBJ010000105.1, forward strand.
GGTCGATGAGGCTTTGCATATTGTTCCAGACCCGCCAGTAAGCGGACAGCTCGAATTCCTCCCTGTCAGCGCCGAAGCGGCCGCCGACCTTGGAGGGGTAGAACAGACCGTCGCCTCGGGCGACTCCGTAGAGGAAGGTGTTCACCGCGGTGCCGGCAACCTCGTCCACCGGGACCCAGGCATCCTGCAGCCGCATCGGCGGCTCGAAGACGAAGAGGTAATAATGGCGGGCATCGTTGTAGTAGATGATTCGTTTCTTGCGCATGGTGCCGTTCCTTCGCTCAGGCTTCCCAGCGGTTGGGATCGATACCGGGTGCGTCGTCCATCATGCCGGCGGGCTTGTGGGGCTGGTTCCAGTCCAGTCCGCTCGTATTCACGCTCCGCAGGAAAGGTCGGGCGGCCTCCGGCGCGGCGGCGACTGCCGCCGCGTCCCACTCCTCCATCGGCTGCACCGGTCCAGCCCAGGCTGGCCGGTAGCCGAACTGGATCATCTCGCGCGGTACCACATCGCGGTTGGGGTGGGTGCCGTGAAAGATGTTTACCGGGATCAGGACCGCATCGCCGGCGTTGGCCAACAGGGTTCTCTCCTGGGGGTGCGAGGTGTAGCGCTTGTAGGGGTTGGCCTCGGCGTGGAAGGAGAGGTGCGACCGTGGTACGACGCGGAAGGGCGCGCGCTGCGGCGGCAGGTCATCGAGGTAGTAGAGGACGCGGAGCAGGCGCGGCGAGCTGCCCTCGAAGCCGAACACCGACGAGCCGAACGGCTGCCCGTCGGTGTGCAGCGAGATCGGCGCGCTGCCGGCCAACGTCCGCGTGAATAGACCGTGGGAGAAAACGATGTCGGGGCCCATCAGCCTCCGCAGGAAGTCGACCACGGGGGGATGCCCTATCAGCTCGCAGGCGGCGCGGCTGTACCACTGCGGCTCCAGATAGTAGGTTTGCGCGTCGCTGTAGTCCTTCACCTGCATCGGTGCCGCGGCCAGCTCGGCCTTGAGCCGGGCAATCCGGTCGGTATCGAGGACGCCGGGGAGGACCAAGTACCCCTCAACCTCCAGCTGCCGGATCTTCTCGCCCTTCGAGAAGGTGGTGAAGTCGGTATCATCCACCTGCATGAAGCCGATTTCCTCGGCATCGTAGTCGATGGTCCTGGCATTGGCCATAGCTAACCTGCTGGATGAGAGATCAGGAGCGGGCGCTTTCGGCGCGCCGGCAAAAGTCCTCGGCGCCGGCTACGATCCAGGGCTGCACGCCGGTCAGGAAGCAGCGCACGCCGGCCTCGACGTACTTCTCGACGGTATCGTTGCTGGCTGTGGCGCCGGCAACCCGCCCGGCGGCCTGGATGTGGGCGATAGCTTCGTCGGCCACGCTCTGCACTTCCGGGTGACTGGGATTGCCGATGTGGCCCATCGAGGCGGCCAGATCGGAAAAAGCGACGAAAAAAACGTCGATGTGATCGACGGTGAGAATCTCGTCCAAGTTCTCGACCGCCAGGATATCCTCAATGAGGATGATGAGCAGGGACTGGTCGTTGGCATCGGCGAGGAAGTCGTCGGCGCCGATGCCCTGGCGTCCGATGTAGAGGCCGCGTTTGCCGATGGGAGCGAACTTGCCGCCGGCGACGACGTTCTCGGCCTCGGCCCGGGTGTTGACGTGGGGCACGCAGATCCCCTGGACGCCGCGGTCCAGGCAGCGGTAGATCAGCCCCTGGTCGTTGCGGTTGACGCGCATTACCGAGGTCACGCCGGCCAGGTCGCAGGCGCGGCTCAGGTTGCCCAGCTCGGCCGGCGTCGGCGCGCCGTGCTCTCCCTCCAGCCAGAGGCCGTCGAAGCCGGTCTGGCCGAAGTGCTCGATGTCGTCGGGGTTGTTGATGCCTACGGCGATGCAGGCGATGTCGCCGCCGGCGAGCTTCTGTTTGATGCGGTTGGGGCGGAGTTTCATCGGGGTTCCGTGTTTGGAGTAGTTGTGGTGAAAGGTCGAGAATCGGCTGCGGGGGAACAACTGGAGGCATTGTTGAACCCCGGGGGTCGGGTGGGGCGTCCGGGTGGGCCCAACCTTCGGTGGGAAACCTCCGCTCCGTTTCCAATTGCTTCTAATCCCGATTCGGTTTGGGGGGCAACTTTGCCAGATCTGTGAGGAAAACGTCGAGATCGAAATCCGAGGGAAGGTCGTAGATGCGGTATGGGACTCGGCCGGCGATCAGGAAGCCGGGGAGCCAGTCGCCGCCTTCGATTCGCAGTGCGTCGTCGAGGCATGCGAATTGGCGCCAGAGTTGTTCGGTCTCTGCTCTGCTGAAACCACCGACGACGGCCTCGTCGGTGGCCATCGCGATTCTCGGCTCTATGGAGAGATCGATCAGGCAGGTGAAACGGCCGGTTTCGGCCGGGTGCAGCTTGGTGAGCTGAGCTTCGAAGGCGGCGGAGTCGCGATTGAGGATGGCGTGGAAAGCGGCGGATTTGGTAGCGCGCTCTTTATCGTAGAGGGCGAGGAGGCGGCTGTACTCGGCGCGGTTCTCTGGGGCGAGATGGCGGAAGTTGTCGCTGCTGGTGAAGCCGTGGGCGTAGTAGCGGGCGCCGCCGAAGCCGCGGGTGCCGATGTGGATGATGCGACGGTGTCGGGTGCTGTAGTTGCTGCCCCAGTGCAAGATCATGTTGGCGTAGACGACGCCGTCGCCGGCTTTTAGGTCGACGGGGATACTGCCGGGGAGGGGCGTGTGACGCAACTCGCCCTGCGGCATCTGGCCGTGGGCGTAGCTGTGGTCAACGGTGCTGAGCTGTCGGTTCTCCGCCTCCGTGTTGGGGCGGATATGACTGCCGGGCAGGACCGTCGGGGGTACTGGCGCCAGGCTCTACAATCGGGCGTCTGGCAACTCGACGAAGGCTCACCCCAGATCCAGATTGTAATCGGCCGGGTTCAGACCGCTGTCCTCGGCCAAACCGCGCAGACTGATGAGGACGTCCTCCGGCATGTCGATGCCCCCGGCCAAC
>CAYWBJ010000106.1:0-11760 GCA_964456165.1 uncultured Gemmatimonadaceae bacterium
CGTTCATGTCCCGGGCGATGGCCACCAGATGCGGCAGCAGCGACGCCCGGATGTAGAACAGGCGCGGGAACGACCCGGCAATCCGGGTCTCGGAGAACTGCACCTCCACGCCGGCAGCGTCCATGCCGGCCGCGATGGACGCGAGCCCCTCGCCACACTCCTCGACCTGTTGCTTCCGCATCGCAGCCTGGGTTTCGAAGGCCCGTCCCATAGCCGCCTGCCAGTATGCCCGGCGCCTCGCCGCACCAGCGGTCGGAGCCTCGGTCGCCGACTGGTCCATGTCGATCATTGCGGAGGATCCATGTTCGCCCCGCGTCGGTCAGCTTCCTCGTATGCCCGAGTCACGAGCTCGACCAGCTCGCGCGCCCAGGGTCCGTCAGTCTGCGGCGTCTGGCCGGTTTCAACGCAGTCCAGGAAATGGCTGAACTCCGGCTGCAGGTCGAGGCCCTCATCGCTCTCGTGCAGGATCGTCGTTCCTATGTCATCTCCTTCCGCGACTACCCTGGTCTCCCAGGGGCAGCGATGGCCTTCGGTGATCAGGTCTCCCTTCGGCGTGGTGGTCAGGGTGATGTGCGCCCGTTGACACATGGCGTGCATGGTGTACCAGATGCCACTCTTCGGGGAGGACCAGGTGTGGCGCGTGACCCCAACTGCCCCCGACTCGAACTTGATCACCGAGCAGGCCGTGTCCTCACCCTCCATCTCGCACAGGCCACGGGTACCGACCATGGTGACTGTTCGGGCCGGACCGGCGACCCACAACATGACATCGAGCATGTGCGGCGAGGCCGAGAAGAAGACGCCCCCACCGACCTTGCTGCGGTCAGCCAGCCAGCCACCGATGTATTCCTGGTTGCTCTCGTCCATGAACGCGTCCAGCATGATGAGCCGGCCGTACTCGCCACCGGTCACCGCCGTCTTGAATTGCCGCATGCTGTGGCGATAGCGATGGGGATAGGCGACCATCAGCACGCGCTCTGCCTTGCCTGCCGCCGCAATCATGTCGTCGCATTCAGCCAGGTTCAGGGCCAGCGGCTTTTCGAGCAGGACGTGTTTGCCGGCTTCCAAGCAGGCCAGAGTAATCGGATGATGCAGGTGGTGTGGTAATAGTATGCAAACGGCCTCGACGTCCTGCAGCCCCTCGCGATAGTCCGTCAGCGGCTTGGCCCCTGCCTGGCTTGCCACGGTGTTGGCGCGCTGGAAGTCGGGGTCTGCGGCCCAAACGACGGTCGCCCGATCGCTCAGGGCATCGAGAGCCGTCAGATGGAATGGGGCAAACCAGCCGCAGCCGATGATGCCGATCCGATGCAGCCGCTTTGCCATGCCACTTACTGCTTTCCGTAGCGGACCGTCAGACTCGACTCGGGCTTGGCCAGGTCGTTCAGCTCCAAACCTTCGAATTCGCTGAACGGCCCGGCGAACTCGCCACTCGCCACGACATAGCGACTCAGTCCCTCGCCGCTGGTCCCGAACCAGAGATCACCTCCACCGTCGGCCACGGCCGTCAAAGCCCGACTACCGGCCAGTCCGTCGACCCGGGTGAAACGGGAATAGGTTCGTTCTGAGACATCGTAACGCAGCACCCCGCCGTCGGTGGCCGCCCAAACCATCCCACTACCGGGTACGATGTCGTTGACGAGCCCCATGCTCGAAAAGGCCGACCAGTTGCCGTCGGGCAGCTGCGCATCCACGGGTCCGAGAAGGAGCGCTGCGACGAGCAGCTGGAACAGGGATGACGGGGGAGCTCCTGCCGGAGGTAGATCCTCCCTGCCCATGCGGCCTGTTGGGCTCGGCTGACGCATGGGTTTAGCCGGGAAAATCATCATGTTGGGAAACAACAATTTGGGGATCCTGAAGTCAATTCACGACGGCAGCGGTCGGAATCCCCATCGGCGAGGATGCGCAATGGTTCTCCGGCCGCCTCGTTGTCTGAGCGGCGCGATGGGCAACAATCTCGACCGGACTGGACAACCGTCAGCGATAGACCGCCTGTAGCAGCGCCTTGATATAGCCGTTCGAGTAGGACCGGCTGGCCAATCCCCGAACGTCGGCTGGTATTCCAGGGGTGTGGTCCATCATGAAGGGGCCCTCGAAACCGACGTCGCGGTAAGCCTCCATAGCCCAGACCATGTCCATGTCTACCTCGTCGAGGAAGACCTCCTGGGATTTGTGGGGCGTACCGCGGATGTTACGGAAGTGCACGAAGAAGATCCGGCCACTCTCGCCGATCGCGTGGATCGATTCGACGACGTCTTCACCCACCTCGGCGACACAACCCTGGCAGAACAGCATGCCGCAGGAGGCGTTTGGTGCCAGGCAAAACACCCGCTGGAAGTTATCGATGCTGACCATGATGTGGGGGGCGCCACCCCTTTGATCCACCCCAGGCTATAAGCGGTTTTGATGGCAGTATGAAAACGACCGACGAACGGAAGCTTGTGGACCGGCTGGTAGTGGGCTTGTATTGATACTGCCCGTAGTACAAACCGGGGCGCTGGTTATCGCAGCCTCCTCACACGTGGCTACTTCGCTACGTGAGGCCCACGCAGCCTACGCTCACCGAGCGAGACCGGCGGAGCCAGTAGAGAGTATGACGGCAGAATCAGAGGAACAGCAGAGCGCCCAGGTCATGGCCGCGAAGCAGCGACTGCTCGCCCACCGTCGGGCCAAAGAAGGCACCGACTCCTTTGGCGAAGCCGAGTTGCTCAAATCCTACGCCGGCGTCTTCGAGTCATCGCGCGCCGCCGAGTACGTCGCCGCCATTATCGCCGCCGACGAATGCGGACTCGCGATTGCCACGGATGATATTGGTCTGTTCGCAGCGAGGCTGGATTCAGGGGAAACTGTCCAGCGCTTCTCCAGGCTGGCGGAATGGCTCAGGACGGACGACCCCAATACCCACGACGGCATTGAATTCACACCGGTGCTCGCCGAGTTCCTATCTCGACCAGGGGACTTCGAGAAACTCCTCGCCGAACTAGACCAGCTCAAAGACGACACCCACCACGGGCGCTTTGCCATCGACAACCTCCTGCAGCGGGATCTCGAGTTCCGGCGCTTCCATCACGAACAGGCCAAGCTCGCACCGGCGAGCCGGGATCTACCCTATCACGGGCTCACCACCGAAACCCTGTATGATATTTTCTGCCGACTCGAAATGCTGTCCCCCCGAGAGAAAGGAACTCTCACAATCGCCTCCGACCATGCTCTCCAGGCCCGCAGGACAGCCTACGAGGCGTTCGGCCTGCTGCAGTTCCTACGCGATTTCCAGGCCCGGACGGATCGTCACATCGTTGTCGTCGGAAACAACCGCTACGGCCGCCAGTGGGCAATCGAGCCGTTAGAGGATTACCTGGCAGACGGCTTCTCCCTGCGTTACGACCGCGTCCCTTCCCACCTGTCGATGCGTCTAACGGTACCCTATGCCCGCCAGCGGGAGCGCGACATGGATGAGATCGGGGCCTGGACGCCGGACGCCTTGCCCAGGGAGTTCGCCCGTGAACTGGCGGCGACGATGCCCCACGTGGTGATCGTCGATGGCATGAGTCCCAAACCCCACCTGGACAAGATGCTGCTATCGCGGGCCACCAAGATTTACGCCCACTGGTTCGTGGCCTTTAACGACGTGCGAGCGCAGGGCGAGCTTTCCCGCCACCTGGACGACGGCGTGCTGCCGGCCGATCACCTTACCGAATTGATGCACTGGTATGAATACGTCGCGCTGCGCCAGCAGTTGAGCAATTGGATCGAACCCGGCCCCACCTACCGGATGTCGCTGTGGACACCCGCGCCGACCGATAATGCCCGGCTTGGAGAGTTGACGGTCCCCTGCCGCCTTCCTGACCTGGACGACGACCGACCACAGGTCATACTGGCCAATCCGATCATGTACCGCAACGAAGCGCTGCCGCAATACTTGCAGGCGACAACACCTTACTATTTCGACGGCCCCGAGAAATACGTCAGCGAAGAGGTAGTGCCGGGATTTGGTCCCTACGGATACAGCCCGATAATCGAGGGACCCACAACGGCCGAATTCGTCACCGCAATTCAGCGTCTCATGAAGGAAGAGATCGCCCAGCTGTCGGCAGCCGAGTTTCCCGGCTGATTCCACATTCGCGCACTCATCACCACACTGACCGGAGGATCCCACACGGTTGCATGACAAGGTAGCCATCATCACTGGAGCGGCGAGTGGTATTGGAAGAGTTGCCGTTCACCGGTTCGTTGCGGAGGGCGCGACGGTGACTGCCGGCGCCGTCGACGCCCACGGTCTCGATGAAACGATCGAGCCGCTACCGGACGAGAGTCGGCAGCAGGCGACCGCACAGGTGGCAGACGTCAGCCAGGCTGAACAGGTTGAAAAGGTGGTCGCGCACCGGGCGGTGCCTCCAAATTTGTACACAATCGACGGCCGCCGCAGCCACACCCCCGGCGACGGCAGCTTCTACTACCTGCGCGTCACCCAGGGAAACGGCCAGATGGCCTGGGCCAGTCCCGTGTGGATGGGACGTCGACAGCAGGTCGCCATCGGGAGATAGAGCTATGAGCAAAACCAGATACCGCGTCGGACTAGTCGGACTCAGGGGCATTGCATCAGGTCTCCCGCAGCCCCCCGGACCGCGGGCCGCCTACCTGGGCCGCAAGGTAGGACCACCCTTCGGCCGCGAGATTATCGGATCTCACGCCGCCTGTATCGCTTTGATGGACAGCATCGAGGTCGTGGCCTATTGCGACCTGGTGCCCGAGCTGCTCGACGAATTCGCCGGAAAGTGGGCCTCCACCTGGCCGCAGGCGAAACCGTTCGACGATTACCGGACCATGCTCGCAGAGGCCAACCTCGACATCCTGACCGTGGCGACGAGCGATCACCGCCATGCCGACATCGTCGTCGATGGCGCCAACGCCGGTGTCAAAGCTATGCTCTGCGAGAAACCGCTGGCCACCAGCATGGAAGACGCCAACCGGATGATCGCCGCCTGCGAACAGAAATCGATTCCCCTCAGCGTCGGCCATACCCGCGCTTGGGACCCGCTCTATCACAAGATCAGGGACGGTATCCGTGACGGCGATATCGGCCGGCTCAGCTCGATCATCGCCATCCAGGGCGGGGCGCGGGCGATGATGTTCCGCAACGGCACCCACGTGCTGCACGGCATCACCTTCTTTGCCGATGCCGATCCCACCCATGTCAGCGGCGTGCTGGAAGAAGGCTACGACGACTGGACCGAGTACCGGGGAGACGGAGGCAAGCTCCCCGAGAATGACCCTGCGGTGAGCGGTTTGATCCTGTTCCCCAACGGCCTCAGGGCGCACTACGAGTGCGCGAAAACCTCGATCGACGGTTCACTGCTGCACCTCATTGGCTCAACGGGCGAAATCGAGTATAACTATGCTGACGGCTTCGCCACCTTGCGGACCGTGAAAGACAACGGCAGCAGCGTGAAGGAGCTGATCCACCCGCCGGGCATCAGTAGCAGCTACCAAACGATGGGGTACGTCGCCGCATACGAGGAACTGATCGCCCTCTCCGAATCCGGTGGCACCGGGCAGAGTGTGGGTTCAGGGAGGGATGCCCGCCGGGTGGTTCAGATCCTGACGGGTTTCCTGAAATCTCATCAGGCCGGCTCCGGTCTGGTCGAAGTGCCCGAGTAATCCGTCGCCGGCCTCGTCGAATGGAAGTTCCCGATCTCGAACGTGGGTTCATGATCATGAATCCGGACAGCCCCAACCGTTGGTGGACGGGGATCGAATGCGTGCTCGCCCGGCAGGTGCAGGGCACGGACGGATCTCAGCGCGCCTACCTGTCTCATGAATGCCGGGCCGAGGCAGTGAATGAGGATCCCTATTCGCATCCCGGGGTCTACGAATACGTCGCGATCAGCACGTGGGACGGCAATTACGCTCTGCGCAGCGGCCCGAGACTGGTAGGAGTTCGCGGGCCGGCCGACCGGGAAACAGTGCGACCGGATGCAGACTACGAAAAAACCGATATGCAGATCGTCGTTACGAGTCCGGATCGCGACGTAACCCCACTCTCCTTTACGACGGTAAAGGAAATGCTGCAGGGGGAGTTCCCCACCGGCTATCGCAAGCTTCACATGGCGATCTCCTACAGGCAGGATGGCAGCGATTACACGCTCTACGCGCCCTGCCGCTACATCAATTTCCCTCATCCCGTGAAGGCGAGCCGCTCCTACCTGCAGCCGATATCCGGCTATGTCCTCTACGAGAAGGAAGAGCGCTTTTCCACCGCCTACGTCGTATCGTACGTGGAAGACGGGGGACCGAAATCCCTCCAGTTCAAGGTTCGCGACAGGTATTGCGAAGGCGATCTCGTGACGCAGGAATTCTGCCGGGAAGAGCGGATCGACCCTGCTGGGCTGAAATGCGCCTTCTTCACCTACGAAGATGCTTGAGTCGTGGAACGACCAGAGCCGCCGGATTGCCCGGTCGCCAGACATATCTTCCGAGTAAGATACTTGTCAGCGCTGCTCGTACAGAGATCGGTCGGCACCGAACTCGCGCATTGTTCATTTCACCGGTGAGCAGATCCCATGAGCCTTGAATGCATCGACATAACCTTCCGTGATCGCCGCGCCACCTGCCTGCAGACTGATTCCTTCGAGGTGGTGACCACGACCGCCTCCGGCCACCTGGCCAGCCTGCGCATCCCCGACGTGGAGGTGAATCCGCTCTGGGAGCCGCCGTGGCCGGGAATGGAGCCGGGTGAGTTCGACCCGGAGAAACACCTGGAGATCTACGGTCCGGGAGAGGGCCGGCTGCTGGCATCGCTGGTCGGCCACAATGTCTGCCTCAACCACTTCGGCGATCTCAGCGAAGCGGAGGAAGCCGCGGTGGGCTACCATCACGGCGAGACGTCCAACCTGCCCTGGACGGTCTTCGAGCAGGCGGCCGACGCGTCTGAAGCCCGGCTCGAATACGGGTTGGATCTGCCCCAGGCACAGATGCGGTTTCGTCGCGTTCTACGCATCCGGCCGGGTGAATCCACTTTGTATATAAGGGAGATCACCACCAATCTGATTCGCTCGGATACTCCATTCTGTTGCCAGCAGCATGTGACGCTGGGACCGCCCTTCGTGGAAGAGGGCGTCACGATCCTTGACCTGCCGGCGCAGCGGGGACACACCTACAAGAGTCCCCCCGACGGAAACAGTTTTTTCGCGCCCGACCGGCCCTACGACTGGCCTCATGCGCCGCTGCCGGCCGGCGGCACCTACGATCTGCGGCGTTATCCCGAAGGGATCTTCAGTTACGGGATCACCGTCCTTTTGGAGCCCGAAGAAGAGTTCGCCTACACAGCCGTGTCGAATCCGAAACTCGGACTCCTGCTGATCTACCTGTTTCCGCGCACAGTCTTCCCATGGACCTCCCTGTGGGGCGAAAACAAGGGTATCGATTATCTGCCCTACAGCGGCCGGACCACCACCTGGGGCGTGGAGTTCGGGTCGGTACCCATGGCGATAAACCTGCGGGATACGTTGACTGCAGGTCCACTGCTGGGTGTCCCCCGCTTCGGAATTCTGCCCGCCAGGCATGCGATAGAGGTCAACTATCAGGCCCAGTTGCTGAGGATTCCCGACGACTGGCAGGGCGTCGATCGCATCGAATTTACAGACGGCCAGACCATCGCCTGGGAAACCGGCTCCGAGCGCAACGTCACGACTCCATCCGACTGGCAGGTATCTGCGCGGACTTCGCCGGCCGGTCTCGATGGATGATCGAGGGGCTACCGCCGGCAGTATCCCTCCTCCTCACGCTGAACCTACGGCCGCTTCCGCCACCGTCGACTGGCCCTGTCGTTCGGCAACGCGGTGCGCACCAAGCTCGCACCCATCGGCCGGATCGCCAGCACCAACTTCGCCGAACCGCGCAGCGTCTGCCGCCAGCTCCTGCTACCGGTTCACCGAACTCGTGGAGCGCAGAGAAGCCACTGGGTCCAGCCGGGAAACGATCAGCTTGGAATCCTGACCAGGGGATTGTCCGTATCTGCGTCCTGCTTAACTTCCCCCCGCGCGGAGCGAATGAGACTCGACCTACTCACCAATCCATAGGAGTAGACCATGGCAGGACGAACGGTTCAGGAACTGACCAATCTCAGTGGCAAGGTGGCCCTGGTCACCGGTGGGACGGGCTATCTCGGAACCGCCTTCTGCAACGCGCTTGCCGAGGCCGGCGCCAGCATCGTGATCAGCAGCAGCCGCAGCGCGGCGCAAGCGACGAAGGCCGCCGCAAGGCTGCCCTCACCAGGGGGAGCGCCCCACCACGGCATCGAGCTGAATCAGATGGATGGAGAGAGCACGCGGCGCGGCTTTGCGGCGGCGGTGGAGGAGGCCGGCCAGGTCGATATCCTGGTCAACAACGGGCTCGACCCCGAGGGCAAGGACCTAACCGAGATCTCCTTCGACGAGTTCGCCCGGCATCAGGCCAACAACGCCGGCTACTTCGAGCTCGCTCGCCTGCAACGCGACCACGCCGTCGAGCGCGCCGCGCCGGCGAGCATCGTTAACATCGGTTCCATGTACGGACAGGTCGCCTCCTACCCGGATGCCTACGCCGACGTCTGCAGCGCCAGTTCGGTAGCCTACCACGCCTTGAAGGGCGGCACGATCCACATGACCCGGCACCTCGGGGTCTACTACGCGCAGGACAACGTGCGCGTGAATTGTCTCAGCCCTGGCGCCTTTCCCAACCCCGCCGGCGCACCTGAGGCGCTGGTGGTCCGCCTCATCGAGAAATGCCCGATGCGGCGGATGGGCATCCCCGAGGAGCTCAAGGGGGCGATCGTCTTCCTGGCCAGCGAAGCATCCAGCTACATGACCGGACAGAACCTGACCATCGACGGCGGCTGGACCTCCCAGTAGGGTGAAGGCGCGGACTCGGACAGCTCGGCCAGCACGCAAGCGAAGGATATGCCGCAGACGATCCGTAGCGTCAGGGCAGAGACGACGCCGGCCCTCTCCATAGCGGTCTTCGCTGCAGTTGTGGGCGCCCTGATTCCAGGGCCCCTGGCCAGTTCGGGTCTCGCGCCGCCAGGCGAATTCATTCCGGCGCAGCCAGATTCGGTCCGGATCCTCCCGTGGCCGGGCTCGGCTCTCGGCGCAGTGAGTATCACCTTTGACGACGCCTACGCCTCTCACGTCGAGATCGCGGCTCCCCTCCTCGAAACCCACGGTTTCCGGGGCACATTCTACCTCATCGTGAACCGGCTGTTGGGACAGGGGAAATATTCGACTACAACACCAACAGCATCTATAGCGGACTGGCAGGCCGTCGCCGCACGAGACCACGAGATCGGGAGTCATACCTCCTCCCATGTGTCGCTCGACTCGATCGCTGCCGGTTTTGGGGAACTGCAACTGCGGGGCTCCAAGGCAGCGCTTCAGCGGCTTTTCAGGGGATCGCGAATCGAGAGCCTGGCTTACCCCTTCGCCCAGGCGAATGCGCAGGTTGTTGGCAGTGCTCGTGCGTTCTACACGACAGGGCGGCTGGGACCGGCCGCAAACGGAGAACCGCAGCACAACGATCCCCACAGCGTCGACCTGCTCCAGCTCAAGTCCATGTTTCTGTGCTCGGACGATACCGTGGATCAGTGGAACGGCGCGGTAGACAGCACCCTGGCCGCCGGGGGGTGGTTGGTCGAGAGCATTCATCCGATCAACGAGGTCGGCTACTGCCGCATCTACCGGCGCCCTTTCGCGGCCCACCTCCACTATATGGCCGAACTCGGCGACCGCGTCTGGGTTTCTCCCGTCGGGAAAGTAGCGGAACGCCTCCACCTCTGGCGGCACACAGAAATCGACGTGCAGAGGCGTTCGGACGACAGGCTGGAACTGACCATGCACGGCCCTGGGGACGGAAGCATCACCTGGCGGGTGGTGGTGACGCTCGGGAACTCTGGCGAATGGCACGCTGTGGACGCGATGGGAACGGCGTTACCCACCGTCAGGAGTGGAAACAGTCTGACCATCAAATGGCCCGGAGATGTCGATACCGTCTTTCTTAGGGACAGCGAGCACGAGAAGGCGCCCACTCGCCCCCTTCCCTTTGAGTTGACCTATGCCGGCCAACCGTACGAACCGATGACCTTCATCGTCATTGACGCGACGGTGGACGGCGAACCACTGGAAGCGGGAGACGAGATCGCCATAATGGATGGGATCAAAGTTGTCGGACACGTCTCCCTCGACAAGAGAGTCCAGCTTCTACCCGTCAGAGCATCCACAGCCACACCGGATGCGGAAGACGGTTTTGTGGCCGGCAACCCTGTCTCGTTTCGCATCTGGGACGCTAGCGCGGGCCGGGAAGTCACGCACGTGACCGCGAACTGGATCGATCCCGACTCCGGTCGGAGTCTTCCGGAGACGACCTTTGTCAGTCGAGGAAAGGTAGCAGTGGCTTTGGTGGCCAGCTTCCACGCCATGCCAAAGGCTTCGGTGTCAGTGAAGCCTGACGGTGCGAGTCGCTATGAGCCGGTGTATGACGGCAGGCCGGTGTCGCCGATGAGCTTGTTCGTAATCGCCGCTTCGGTAGACGGAACCCCGTTAGAGGCAGGCGACGAACTCGCGGCTCTGGACCGGGGCAACGTGGTGGGTCATGCCGTGGGCGAGACAGGCATGATGTTCGTTACCATCAGCGCGTCGACGGCGGCGGAGGGGAGGGAGAACGGATTCGTCGCCGGCAATCCCATCTCTTTTCTGATATGGGATTCAAGCGCCGGACGGGAGATCGCGGACGTGACGGTGCAATGGATGGATCCGGCCACGGGCACAGCCATCCCGGATCCACCGTTTGCCAGTCACGGCCAAGTGGCACTAGCGCTGGAGGGAAGAAGCCAGCCGTGTGAGGGCGACTACGACGGGAACCGCATCGTCAACTACCAGGATTTCTTCGCCTTTGTCGCCCGGTTCGGGACAGGCTCCGAAGAACACCACTACGATCCGTCATACGACCTGCACAGGGATGGTGCCGTCGACTATTTCGATCTCTTTCGTTTCGCCGACCTTCTCGGAACGCAGTGCATCGATTGAACCCGGGCCGTTGGCCGGGTGATACTGGCGGCGCTCGAAAATCTGCCATGCCACCTCCCGCCGGGATGGAACCCAACCGATCGGGTCCATGGCGCACGGGTTCAGGACAGACAGCTCAGAAACTCGTCGAGCCATTCCTCATCACCCCCGTGACCGGCGAAGATCTCCTCAATGTCCGGCTCGTGATGGGAATCCGACCCACCGACCGAAAAGAGGCCGTGTTCCACGCAGTAGGCGCGATAGATCGGCGTGAACTCCGGCGGCACCTGGCGATGGGCGCACTCGATGCCGTCGAGCTGACACTCCTCGCGCAACAGGTCCATCCGCGCCCTGTCACCCTGCAGGAAATAACCGTGGGGGTGAGCAATGGCGATCTTGACGCCGGTCTCCTTCACGACCGGCACGATCTGTTCGACCGTAGGATAGGGCGGAAAGGGCACCGCCTCTTTCGCCCGGGTCATCAGGTTGCCGTATTCCTCGTTGCTGGAAATGTAGCCACAGCTGATGCAGTAGTCGGCCAGGACCTGGTTCCTCACGTGGGTGTTGCCCTGCACGGCGATCACGTCCGCCGGCCGGTAGCTCTGCAGCAGCGCCAGTCGGTCGGCTTCGCCGAACGGATGCCCGAGCAGTTGCAGAGCCTCGGACCTTGCGGCGCCCGCCGCTTTCTGCCAGTCGTGGTGGAGATCGTTGAGCCCCTGCAGCGCGGGTG
>CAYWBJ010000107.1:0-17929 GCA_964456165.1 uncultured Gemmatimonadaceae bacterium
CGGGTCGAGCTGGAGTCCGGTCACGATCGGTGGGGCAAGGTAGTCGTCCTCAACCAGCCGACCTGCGTAATGCTGGAGGATATCGAGCCGGGCCATCAGCACATCGACCTGATCTACTTCGCCCGCAGCACCGCAGGCACCCCAATGATTAACGAACGCGAATCTTCCGCCTTCCGATGGTGCTCCCACGACGATCTGGAGGGCAGCGAAATTGCACCGGATATCCGGATCCTAGGGCAACGCGCCATCACCGAATTGGCGGCGGGAGACTGACGTGACAACGGCCTTTATCACCCACCCGCGTTTTCTCGACCACGACACCGGTCCCGGCCATCCGGAATGCCCGGAACGCCTCCGGGCCATTCTAGACCACCTCGAGGCCACTAACCTGTTGGACCTGACCGTCGAAATGCCGGCGCGACCGGCGTCGGCTGCAAGCCTCGAAACACTCCATTCACCCGCCCATGTCGCCGCGGTCGAGCGGCTGGCGGAGTTCGGCGCGCCGACATCCGCCAGCGCCGACACCGTAGCTTCCCCCGCCTCGTACGAGGCGGCGTTACTGGCCGTGGGTGCGGTGGAACTGGGCATCGATGCAGTCCTCGCCGGCAACGCGGACAACGCCTTCTGTGCAGTGCGTCCCCCGGGCCATCACGCCGAGCGGGAGCAGATCATGGGCTTTTGCTTTTTCAACAACGTCGCCCTCGGCGCCCGCCATGCCCAGGGGCGCTACGGGCTCGAGCGAATTGCCATAATCGACTGGGATGTGCACCACGGCAACGGCACCCAGCATCTGTTCGAGACCGACCCCCACGTCTTCTACTTCAGTATCCACCAGTATCCCCACTACCCCGGGACGGGGGCGGCCGCCGAGCGCGGTAGGGGCCCCGGAGTCGGTGCGACGCTTAACGTCCCGGTGGCGGCCGGTGCCGGCGATGCGGAATACCTCCAGGTCTTCCGCGCTGTCCTGCGGCCCCAGTTGGATGCCTTTCGGCCCGACCTCGTGTTGATCTCCGCCGGCTTCGACGCGCACCACACTGATCCACTTGGCAACATCCGGGTCACCGACGGGGGCTTTGCCGACCTTACCCGGGAGCTCATGGAAGTAGCTGCGGTGCACTGCCAGGGACGCCTGGTATCCGTCCTGGAAGGCGGATACGCCATCGGCTCCACGGCAGCCGCCGTCGGCCGGCACGTGTCAACCCTGCTCGAGGGTTAGGAGTCCGGTTTATCGAACACATGGATATGGACCTGGTGGCTGGTCGACTTCCAGCAGACCTGCCGGGACTGCAGTCGGTGCACGTAACCCTGGTCGACGAGCAGGCGGCAGAAGTGGCGGGCCATCGGCCGCCGGGGATCGCCGAGAATGAAGCGACCTCCGGGCAGCAGCAGTTGCCGCAGCAGATTAATCAGGATCTGATGATTGGCTCTTTCGTATACGAGGTCGGCACCAACTATGCACCGGACCGGAGCGCCGACCGGACGGCGCCAATCGAGATAGGACACCCTGTGGCGAGCACTTGCGCCGTTACGGGCGGCGTTATGTGCGGAGAAGATGAGCGCATCCTCGACGAAGTCCGTCGCGGTCACCTGCCAGCCAGCCCTGGCGATGCAAATCCCGAGCAGGCCGAGCCCACACCCCAGTTCCAGGACCCCCTGGCTTCGCGCGAGATCGGACAGTAGATGGTCAGCGACCTCGACCGAGTTCTCGAGGAACCAGCTCCCCAGCGCTATCGACGAGGGCCAGATTTCCGCCCAATACGGGAAGCGGACGGACTCCTGGTGCTCGGTGTTGTTCTCGAGCATCCGATCTAGCAGCTGATAGGGATCGGTCACCCCCACCATTCGCAACCGGTACGTTACGCTCAGGTCGACATCCCAGTCCGCCAGCTCGTATTTGCGCAGCGTGCGGCGGACGCGCTTGGCTGAGATTTCCCGCATAGACGGCAATCGGCGTCACCACCAGGTACCGCGGCGCTGCCGCAAAGTGAGGAGGACGGCCATGCGATCCTGTAAACTGCGCTTCAGCCCGGCGGCCTCGTCGTCCAACTGACGCAGCTCGCCAATTCGTTCCAGCGGCCCCGGCTCGGTCTCGTCGCCAAGTTCCGACTCCAGCATCCCGGCTACCTGTTCCTCGATGCGCCCTCGACGCTCTCTGAGCTCCTGCCGCTCGCGATTGTGCTGGCTCCAGACGGGAAAGCCCCGGCCACCTGAGCCGCATCGATACCCAGTTCATCGAACGGCCACCACAGGCACAGCAGTCCCACCCGCCCCTGAGGCATGCTTCCCCCATGTCGCGAACCCGCCTCCGAATGGTGTGCGCGCACCGCGGCAGATCCCATCGCGGTAGCCAGACAGCGTAGTACAAGCATTTTCACCTCAATTCTCCTCCACCATCACCAGGGACGCCTCGCGGTCGATGCCGCCTAGCTCGCCGAGCAGTTTATCGGTGATGGCCATATCCAGCCAGTAATCCCGGACCGCATCATCGAGCCCTTCCCGTTGAAGGGCGCCGGCGGCTGCCCCGGCAGGGAAAATTGTCGCGATAGCAGGGGCGCATCGACGGACCGGCGTTCGTCGTCCATGTGCCCGGAATAGGCAACCCAGGCAACCAAGACGGCCCTGTTCAATGGGGCCCACCGAATCCGCGCGCACGAGTACCGCTATCCGACGACGCACGAGTCCCGTGAAACGACTGCTGTTAAGGGCGTTCAGTTCGATATTCCCGGCCCCGACAACCAGGCAGAGGGTGGCTTCGATGCGCTCAACCCGGACGTGGCAATCCGGACAACCCCCGAGGTGAGTCCTAACCGCGTCTAACGCGCCGACAGCCAGGTCTCCACTGACGTACTCGACCAGTTGGTCGCAGCGACAGTGCCCGCCACTCAACGGAGATCGCACAACGCCCCCTGGAGTTTCCTGACCGCGTGGAAGTAACTAGCGCGCACGGCCCCATCGCTGCAACCGAGAACCTCCGCGATCTGCGGATGCGTCAGACCATCGAACTGCCGCAGTACGAAGACCAAGCGCTGGCGGGCGGGCAGCCGGGCCAAGGCTCGATCGACGCGGTCGCGGATCTCGGCCGCCTCCAGTTCACCGCCGGGATCGGCACCGGAGATGAGAGCCTCGGAACCATCGGCAAGCTCGCCGCAAAAATCGAGGCATATGAAAGATCGTAAATTCCTCTTGCGCAAAAAATTAATGCAATTATTTACAGCAATCCTGTAGATCCAAGTGAACACCGCCGCACCGTCTCGGAAGCGGCTCAGCCCGGCATGAGCGCGAATGAATGTCTCCTGAGCAACGTCGTGCGCGTCGTCGAAACTCCCCACCATCCGAAGCGCCAGATTGAGGATGCGGGCGTGATAGCGGGTAACGATGACGCCAAAAGCCTGTTCGTTTCCCGCGCGCGCGGCCACGACAAGGGCACGTTCGGCGGGCAGGCCTCGGGACTCGGGGTGGGAACTCGAGGAGTCGGTTCCAGACTCCTCGGCGAAAGATAGGCTCATACTGGTTGGCCGCGCGGGAATCGGATTCGTTTAACTGGAGGCCGTTTCTTCTAACCGCCCACCACGCTCTCCCGGGGATCCGCCAGCTTGGTCTTCCAGCGCTTGCGCACCCCGCGCCTGACGCGGATGAGTTCGGCGACGACGCTGACGGCGATCTCCTCCGGCGTGTCGGCCCCGATGTTGACGCCGATCGGAGCGAAGACCTGGTCTAGGCGCCCCCGGTCTCCCCCCTCGCTTTCGAGCTTCTTCCACATCAACATCTTCTTGCGTTCACTCCCGAGCATGCCGATGTACCGCGCCGGCGTGCGAATCGCCTGGCGGAGGACCTCCTCATCGTGCTGATGCCCCCGGGTAGCAGCCACCACATAGGACTGCTCGTCGATGCCGAGGGTGGCGAACGCCTCGGGAACCTCGGCGGCGATACACCGATCAGCGAGCGGGTGACGCCGTTGGTTGGCGAACATCGGGCGGTCGTCGATAACGACCACCTCGAAGCTTACCCCCTTGGCGAGCCGGCAGATCTCAGCGCCGACGTGGCCGCCCCCGAACAAGAGCAGTTGCGGCGGCGGCGCGAACGGCTCCACGAAGACCTCGACTACCGACTGACCGCCCGGGCGCACCGATTCGAGCTTGATCTCGAAGAGGCGGCCACCCTCCTTCCCGATCAGGTCTTCGGCCACTTCCAGGATCTGCCGATCCAGCGAGGCTTTACCCAGCGTTCCACAGGTAGCACCGCTCTCTAGGACAAGGAGCCTCTTCGAGCCCGCAGCCGGCTCCTCCGTGAGCAACGTCGCGACCGCGCACGGGCAGCGCTCATCGATCGCCTGGGCCAGGCGCGCGTAGACCGCGTCGGATCCGGCCACTGATTCGGTGTAGATGCGCACGCTGCCACCGCAGTTGAGTCCACTCTCACCCGCCTGCTTCTCTGTCATGGTGTAACGCGTCAGGTGGGAATTGCCGGATTCGATCACCTCTCGAGCCGTGGCAATCAGTTCCGCCTCCAGACAGCCGCCACCAATCGTTCCGGCGACCCGTCCGCCCGCGGTAACCAGCATCTTCGCCCGATCGCTCATCGGTATAGACCCACTGCTCCAGACCAGGGATGCGAGAGCGGCCGGCTCGTCGCCGAGATCACATACTTCCCGAATGATGTCGTCCACCTCAGCCCTCCGATCGGCCGCGGAAATGGAGCTGTTCGCGCTCGTAGTCGTCCTGGGTGTCCATGTCGTCGTGGATCCTAGCCGTCGCGAGCACCACCTCGATGGTGTCCTCGGGGTGACCACGCGTAAAACTGTTAAAGGGGGTGTCGTCGGACATAGAGAGGATCTCGGCAGTGTAACCGGCACCGATGAGAATCGGGTGCCCGCGGCGGCCTTCGCTGCAGGGAATCACGAGCCCCCGGCCCGACTCCTGCCGGGTCCATGTCAATCGCTCCACTGTCGTCGCTTCCACCCCGGGTTGGTCGCCAAGGCAGAGGAGATAGGCATCCGCGGTGGCCGCCGCAGCGACGCCGCAGCGAATGGAGGATGTCATGCCGAGTTCGTAGGCCTCGTTCAAGACCACCTCGATCGGATACCCGGCCAGGACGGCGGCAACCTCGTCAGACCGGTAGCCCAGCACGACGAACAGGCGATCGACGTGGTCCAGAATCTGCTCAACCACGACCTGGATGACCCGGCGGTCGCCCAGTGGCAACAGCTGCTTGAGTCGGCCCATGCGCCTCGACATGCCTGCGGCAAGGACGATTCCGGCGATCATCTCGGTCCATCCCGGCGGTCGGTGCGGCAGATTGTAGAGTCCGGCCCCAGCCGTGTCAACGCGTTCGCGGCCAATCGGTTCCGTACCCGAGCCGAGCTTCTCAGGCACGCGCCGGCACCCTTCACGAGCGCCCCTCTCCTGCCAAGTGTCCGCTAGCCCAGGCCCACTGGAAGTTGTACCCCCCGAGATCGCCCTGCACGTCGAGCATCTCGCCGGCGAAGTACAACCCCGACACCAGGTAGGATTCCAGGGTCTGCGGATCGATTTCGCTCGTCTCAATTCCCCCGACGGTGACCTCGGCGTGGTCGAATGGCCTAGGCTCGCTGACCGTAACGGGCAGGGCCGTAAGCCCTTGAGCCAGTTGCCAGCGCTGCGCCTTAGTGACGGTACTCACCTGTGCCTGAGGCTCCATGCCGATCCGCTCCAACAGTGGACCGGCGAGCTTGGTCGAGAGCATTCCGGCGAAACTGAGCAGCAGCGATCGGTGAGGATGGCGCCGCCACCGCTCCAGAAGCAGTTCGCTCACCTGCTCGGCTTTGTACCCGGGCAGCAGATTTATGTCCAGCTCGACGGGGCCTGCCGCCATCGCCTCGACCAGCTGAACGCTGAGGTTGAGTATGGTGAATCCGGAAACCCCGTATTTGGTGAAGAGTAGATCGTCGGTATCGACCAGCGTGCGGCCACGACCGACCGTGGCCTGGACTCGGGCCGTCACCTTCACACCGTGCATCCGGTGCAGATAAGGATCGGAACTTACCAGCGGAACCAGGCCGGGATAGAGCTCCGTGCAGCTGTGCCCCAGTGCGGTCGCCAGCTCGATGCCACTGCGGTTGGCACCGAGCTTGGCCAGACTGATCCCGCCGCTGGCCAGCACCACCCGGCGCGCCCGCCGATAAATTCCGTCGGTACCTTTGACCTGGAGGCCATCGGTGTTGCTCAGCTGGGTAACCTGGGTGCCACAGATGACCTCCACCCCCAATTCGGCCAGGCGATCGAGCAGCAGATCGACCACCGACTGGGCCTGGTCGGAGGTCGGAAACAGCCGCCCGCGCTTCTCCTCCTTGGTGACTACCCCGAGGTCGAAGAAAAAATCTAGGGCGTCGGCGACACTGAACTTCTCGAGCACCGGAGTGATGAACCGGGGCTTACCGCTGTGGTAGTGAGCGATCTGGTCGGCGTCGACGTTGGTCAGGTTGCAGCGGCCATTGCCTGAGATGAGGATCTTGCGCCCAGGCTGGCGATTCGACTCGACCAACGCCACTCTGGCCCCCGTGGTGGCGGCGCTAATCGCTGCCATTATGCCGGCAGCGCCACCGCCAACTACGATCGTGTCATGCTCAACCACCTGTGGAAGCCCCTGCAATTGCGATGGATCATCAACAAAAACAGTAAGATATGAATCATCAGGACCGGTGTCAAACTGGCAACGAGAATCCTTGACACCCACCGCGTGATACCCTATTTTTCGATGCTTGCGACTCTGTAACCTGCAACGGGTTATCGAGTTAGGTCACTCCACAATGGATCCGCCAGGGCGCCGGCAGAGCTCGTGGAATCCCTGTTCCGTGCCTCTGTCGACGGCATGCCCCCGTCGTCCCGTCAGGCGTCTCGGCCGCGGCGACCTACGCAGTTACAATTATCCCGCGGCCCTCGCAGGTCTGCGGCTGACGACGTGCGACGGCGTCCCGGACTATGGGCAGCGTGGGTTCCATCTGCTATCGGGTGGGGCGCGGTCCGCGTGTCGCGTTTACTTTTGGAGTCTACCCTTTCCGCATGGAAAACGATCAAACCGAGTTCCCAGCCCCGACCGCCGCACAGCCAGGCAACCTGGACCTGACCGGCAACGCCGAATGGACGGTCGACGCCCCGGGCGGCGCCGCCGGCAAGTTCCAGGTAACCGACTCCCTGCTGTTCGATGGCAGTTCAGCCGTCCGGTTGACTGTGAGCGGTGCCGGCGCCGTCACCCTTCAGGCACCCGCCCCGGTGGCCATCGATGACGGCACGCACCTGCAACTCTGGGCGCTCTTGCCCAAGCCCTTCAGCCTCGATCACGCCCCCGAACTGGTGCTCAAGTTCGACGGCGGCAAAGAGTGCAGCATGGGTACTCTGGACTTTCACGGGTGGCACCTGCTGAGCCGGACGCTCGGCGATCTCGAGCCACGCGAGCTCAACGGCATCCACCTGACCGGCCTGCTGGAGAGGGAAGAGTTCGAGGTCGTCCTGGATGGCTTCCGCCTTGACGCGGGCCCTGGGCCCGCGTCCCCCGAACCGGCGGCTCCAGCCGCCGAGGGGCAGTCCATGTCTCCTACGACCGAGGAGGAGGTCGCCACCAGCATCGAGCAGGAAGACATCTCCTTCGTCTTCGAGTCCCGCTCCCTGTCGACCGTCCTGCGCTTCGTCTACACGCCGATCGAAGGGAACCTTTCCGACATCGAACTCGAGATCAACAGCGGAAACCCGATCAAGCCGCTCGCCGACGGCGGGGCGACAATCGAGATGGGCGGCCGCAACTGGTCTGCGGAAGATGAGGAAATCGAGCGGCACTTCGTGTCGTGCGAATTGGTTGGCGACTGCGTGGAGGCACGGTGGCAGTGGAAACACGGCAACGAGCGCACCGACTTCCTATACAGAATTCGCATCGAGGGAAAATCACTCCTCGTCGACTGCGAGGGCGGCAACGGACGAGCCACGGGGGTGTCCCTGGGCCATGTGGAAGATGCCCTGACGCCAAAGCTGATCGACGTTCCCTACTTCAACTTTGGTGAGGAGGATGTACGGGTTCTGGCGACTGCCGGCGTCTTCATGTCCACCTACGTCGACTGGCTCCACACTAACGCCTCGGGGCTTAACGGCGCACCGGCGGATGCGGCAGCAGTCACCCTTAACGGCGGCTGCACCTACCTGCCCCTGACCGACGGCAAGCGGAACGTACTGCACGAACGGGTGATTGTCACCGCCTCCCGCCAGTTCGAAGAGGTTCTTCCGGCAATGCCAGCCCCATCTACGGCAGTCGATCAGTCGGCTCTGAAGCCGTTAGTCTGGTACCATCTGCCCCCGCTCGACGCCGCCGAAGAAGCCTACGTCGAGGCCTATGAGAGTCTGCTCAACCTCAAGGAGAGGGGCCTGGACGAACTGCTTGTCCTGCACCCGGCGGGAACCTGGACCGATCACGGCAGCACCGCCACGGTGAGCACGGCTGCCGCTCCGGCCAAGGGCGGCGAGGATGCCCTCTCCGAGTACATCGACGCACTCGGAGATCTCGGCTACACCTTCTCGCTCCAGACGAACTTCACCGCCGTCTCGCCTGTCGATCCAGCCTGGGAACCAACGGCCGCCTGTCTCCTCTCAGACGGCAACATGGCTCCTGCCGGGCCAGGCGCCTATCGCCTGCGACCGGCCGCCGCCGCAGCGCTGGCAAGCGCTGCGACCGAGAGAATTCGAAACCATTTCGCCGCCCCGGCGGTGGAAGCAGTCGAGGTAACCGCAGCTCCACTGTTGGAACGTCTCGACTGCGATAGCCGGAATCCCGCCGCCGCCCGCTTCCAGACCGCCCTCAGCGCCGAGCAGAGCCTGCTGCGCTCGGCCAGCGAAACCGGCCTGACCGTCGCTCCAGGTGGTAACCACTGGTTGTATCGGGGTCTCTGCCACGGTTTCACGGCGCCTTTGACAGGCAACGACCCCAGCCGCCGTCCGCTTCTCGTCGATTTCGCCCTGCGCTTCCTGCATCCCTTCAGTGCGGGAGCGGGACTGGGCAGTATCGACGAGTTCTACGGTGGCAAGGTACCCGAAGACAAGAAGAACGCCGACAGCAGCTATCTGATCCGTTACCTGGCGACGACAGCCGCATACGGCCATGCTGCTAGGCTGCCCGAGCCCATCACCTGGGGTAGCGCGGCGGCAGTTAAAACGTATTACATGCTCCAGCGCCTGCAATCCCTGTGCGTGGGAACAGGGATCTCCCAGATCCACTATCACCACGACGGCAACTACCTGGAGCTCACCGAGGCGCTGATGTCCGACGTCCACACGCTGAGCCAGCTGCAGATCGAGTTCGAGAACGGCGTCCGGCTTAACGTGAACGGCGGCTGGGAGGAAGACTGGACGATAGAGCACGAGGAGCGGGAGTACCGCCTGCCCCCCGGCTGTTTCTGGGCCCACAGTCCCGACGGGCTCCTCGTGTACTCAGCCGACGCTGGCGAGGGGTATATCGACTTCGCCCAGTGCGACGATTTCGTCTTCATCGACACACGTGGGACGCAACTGTCGACCGGACCC
Source organism: uncultured Gemmatimonadaceae bacterium (assembly GCA_964456165.1). Lineage (GTDB taxonomy): Bacteria > Latescibacterota > UBA2968 > UBA8231 > UBA8231 > CAYWBJ01. The sequence goes on from CAYWBJ010000107.1 coordinate 9,540, forward strand.
GTCAGCCTGTCCGGGTGCGCCCTGGTACAGGAGCACAATTGGAAGATCGACATCCTGCCGTTCGGCGAGTGCTCCGAGATCGAGATCGAGCCGGCCTACTTCTGGGTGGACCGTCGGTTGCCACGCCTGCGACTCCTCGGGTTCCACTCCGGCGACGACGATTACGAGACGATCGAATCGGAGATAACCGACAAGGTGGTGCGCTTCACACCGGACGAAGAGATCTACAAGTACCGCATCGCCTTACCGGAATGGATGGTAGAGCCAGGCCGGTAACGAACCGCTGACCGTGGCGGACAACCCCGACCAGGCGAGAGCTGACGAGCCGACTCTCGTCTCCGACGGCGGCGAGGATGACGTCGTTGAGAAAAGGCTCCTCCTCGCTCAATAGATCACCGATCTAATCGAAACACCCGACTTAGAGTCTGGGCGAGCCTGCCGCCGCCGAAGCGCTCGCCTGGAAGCTCAAGCCGCACATCGACCGGCTCTGCACCCTCAGCCGACTCATCGAGAACCGGCACTGCATCCGCGACCTAAAAGTTGAGTTCCAACGCGACATCGAAAGCGAAACCGTGTTCGACATGATCTCTTCCTGGCGCGTCCTCAACACCCCCACCCAGCGGGAGACGTCCGACTGGACGCCGACACAGGCCGCGACCCACAACAAGAGGGCCTCGATCGTTCTCGCGGCGGAGGGGATCCACATCCATTACCTGGCGCGCACAACCAGACACGCCATTCCCGGCTGTTGTCCGACATGGTGACCGCAGCCGCCTCCGTGTCTCCACTTCTCCAGGCCTGCGCCGGGTCAGTACCAGAGACTACCCCGGTCTGGCTGATGCGTCAGGCCGGCCGCATCCTGAAGTCCTACCGTGAACTCAAGGAGAAAACCGGATCCATCATGGGCCTGTTCAAGGACCCCGTCCTGGCGTCTGAGGTCACCCTGATGCCGGTGGACCAACTTGGGGTGGATGCCGCTATCCTTTTCGCCGACATCCTGACCCCGATCGAGCCGATGGGCTGCCGGATCGACTTTCAGCCGGGTCCGGTGTTCGACGAGCCGGTCCGCACGGCGGCGGTGATCGAGTCCCTGCGACCAGTCGACAGCCGCAAGCAGCTCCCGCACGTGCTCGAGACCATACAGCGGGTGCAGGCGGAACTGCCGGCGCACGTGCCCCTGATTGGATTCGCGGGCGCTCCGATAACCCTGGCGACGTACATGGCCGAGGGCGGCGGCGCCAAGACCTTCACCCAGTTCAGGCGCCTCCTCTGGTCCGAACCGACAGCGGCGAACCAGCTGCTCGAGAAGCTCACCGAAGTCGTTATCGACTACCTTCTGGCACAGATCGAAGCCGGCGTGCAGGTCGTGCAACTCTTCGACACCTGGGTCGGCTCGCTGTCGAGCGCCGCATTCAAAGAGCACGCGCTGCCGTACCTGCAGCGCATCTTCGCCGCGCTGGACGGCACGGGTATTCCGCGGATCTACTTCCCCCTCGATGCGGCTCACCTCCTGCACCAGCTTCCCTCGACGGGAGCGGACATCTTCAGCATGGATTGGCGCATCGACATGGAAGAGGCATTCGAGATGTTTCCGGATCGTCCCCTCCAGGGCAACCTCGATCCGGTCACCCTCTACGGGTCACCGGCGACGGTGGTACGCGAAACCCGCGAAATCATGAAACGCTGTCAGGGTCGTCCGCACATCTTCAACCTGGGGCATGGCGTCCTCCCCGACACCCCGTTAGACAACGTCCGCCTGGCGGTGGAGACGGTTCACGAATTCGACGGCGAGAGATGAGCAACGACGCGGAGCGGTTCAGCATGAGGCGCAACACCTTCTTCTGCACCAACAAGGAGCGGCATACCCAGCCGGGTCAGGTGGTCGAAGAGGTGGAGAAGGAGATCGTCGTGTTCGGCCGTCGAGTAAAAGGATGGGTGATTACAACGGAGTCGCCGCTGATAGAGAAATTGATTTCGATCGACGAGTCGCTGGAAGAGGAGAACAAGCTCCGGGATTTTGAGTGATCAGGGGTTCCAGCCGAAACGGTCTCTACTCCACCGGGCCAGTTCCCGCGGAGGATCGTCCCAGTCCTCCGCCGGCACCAGGAACCGGCCTGCGAAATCCTCCTCGGTGTCGAACCCGCCCCACAGCGTAGCGAACTCGATCCTGATCAGGTCACTCACTCTGTCCCTGATACCCGAGGCGTGGTAAGCCAGCATCTGCTTTGCCTCCGTGGGCCCCAGATCGCTGAGGTGCTCGGCCAGTCCGCCACTCGCCAGGAAGGTGAACACGATCCGGTTCTCCTCGTCCAGGTCCAGGGTGATGCGATAGGCCGGGTAGCTGAGCCGCAGCGCCATCACCTCCAGCTTCATCTCCAGCCATTCCCGCTCGAGCACGGTCCTGCTGGTATTTAGGTCCGCGGTGCGGATGTGGGCCGTGGCTGGCTGCGAGAAGAGCAATGCGCTCAGCGACATCAGGAGGCAGGGCTTCAATAGTCGCGTGGACATCACTTGACTCTCCCCTGGATTCCGCCAGGACGGTTTCAGGTGAGGTGGTGCTCCATGAAATGACAGATGTCGCGGAAGGATATGAAGCCGACGGGCGCGCCGTCATCGTCGACTAGCGGTACGTGCCGAAAACCGTGCAGACCCATCAGATGCAGGGCATGGCTGATGGGCATGTCGGGCCGCAGCGTCGAGGGATCGCGGGTCATCAGACTCTCGACCGGTATGCTGTTCAGGTCGACGATGAGGCCGGCGACCTTGTAGTGGGCGTCCCCTTCGGTGAAGATGCCGACTAGGCCCCCGTCGTCAGCGGTAATCAGGACGCAGCCGATGTTCTTGCCCTTGAGTAGGACGACCGCCTCGCGGGCCCGTGCCCGTTGGCCGAGACAGACCGGCTCCCTGGGACCGAGGTTTGCGATCGGCTCGTTGAAGATCCCCAGAGCGGCGTCGGCGGAGGTGCGCCCGAGATACTCCTCCATCAGGCTGACACTGCAAACCGTACAGGACTCGGTGCCGGCGATGTTCTCGTAACCGCAGGAGGGACAGACATCCGCATCGGTGCGGGCGTCGGTCTCGGATACCATCTTCAGGCGACTTCCCAGGTGTCTGCGCCGTGATAAAGAGTCGCCAGATCCCCCGGTCCCGACCGCTCGATCTCGCGCTGGCCCTGTTCGACGAGCATCCGATCGTAAGTGGGACGGTCAACCTGACGGAGCACACCGAACGGAAGTGGGAATTCGGGATGCTCCATACGGCTCAGCATGTATGCGTAACTCGAGTTGTCCAGCGCAGCGCGATGTACCAGCAGGTCATCCTTGTCCGCTTCCCCGTCGACTGCTACCACACTCGGCCCGAAACCGTCCATCCGAATGCCCTTGTCGCGATCCTTGCCGAAGACCAGCGGCGCGCCGTCCTCGAGGAAGAGAATGTTGTCGTCCCTGACGTTCGGGTCGGTGGTGTGGTCCCACGCGGTGTGGTTAAAGACCACGCAGTTTTGGTAGATCTCCACGAACGCGCTGCCCTGGTGGTCGGCCGCCTGCTTGAGAACTTCGGCTAGGTGCTTCGTGTTCGTGTCCTGGGTGCGCGCCACAAACGTGGCCTCCGCCCCCAGCGCCACCGCCAGGGGATTGAACGAATAATCAATGGAGCCGAGCGGCGTCGACTTGGTCCGGTGCCCCGGCAGCGACGTGGGCGAATACTGTCCCTTGGTCAGACCGTAGATGCGATTGTTGAACAGCAGCACCTTAATATCGACGTTGCGACGCAGGCAATGGATCAGGTGGTTACCGCCGATCGACAGCCCGTCCCCATCGCCGGTGACGACCCAGACGCTCAACTCCGGGTTGACCGCCTTGAGCCCGCTGGCCAGTGTCGGCGCTCGACCGTGAATCGAGTGGATGCCGTAGGTATTCATGTAGTACGGAAAGCGACTCGAGCAGCCGATCCCAGACACGAACACGATGTTCTCACGCGGTACCCCGATATCCGGAAGCACCTTCTGCATCTGGGCCAGGATGGCGTAGTCGCCGCATCCCGGGCACCAGCGCACCTCCTGGTCCGAGACGAAGTCCTTGCGGGTCAGGCTGGTGGATGAGGGAGGGCCTTGGACTTCGGTGGCTTGGGTCATCGCCGTCCTTCCGATGTTCTTGAGTTGGCAGCGGGAACGGTCACGCCAGGATCTCGTCGATCTTGGCGGCGATCTCGCGAATCTGGAATGGCTGGCCCTGCACTTTGTTCAGGCTGATCACCCGGACAGGAAAGCGAGCCTGGACCAGCATGGCTAGCTGCCCAAGGTTCAACTCCGGAACCAGCACCTGCCGGTAGCGTCCGAGCACGTTGCCGAGGTTAGCCGGGAAAGGATTCAGATGGCGCAGATGCACAGCGGCTACCGACTTGCCCCGGCGCTGCGCCCCCTCGACCGCAGCCCGGATCGCGCCGTAGGTACCGCCCCACCCCAGAACTAGCAGGTCGGCCTGGTCCGCTCCCAGCACCTCCAAGTCGGGAATGTACTGCTGGATCCGGTTCACCTTCTCGGCCCGCAGCTTCACAATGTGCTCGTGGTCGTCAGGGTCGTAGGAGACGTTGCCGGTGATATCCTGCTTGCCCAAGCCGCCGACGCGGTGCTCCAGCCCCGGTGTCCCGGGCACGACCCAGGGACGTCCCAGGTTCACCTCGTCGCGCATGTAGGGATGGTATCCAACTGGATCGGAGTAGTGCTCCACCTCGATGGGCGGGATCCCCTCCGGATCTGGTATGCGCCACGGCTCGGAGCTGGTGGCAACGTAGCCGTCGGAGAGCAGGAAGACGGGAGTCATGGAGCGCACGGCGATGCGGAACGCCTCGATCGCCAGCTCGAAGCACTCAGCTGGCGTCGCAGGCGAGAGGATCGGCACCGGGCTTTCGCCGTTGCGCCCGAACAGCACCTGTAGGAGATCCGACTGCTCGGTCTTGGTGGGCAGGCCAGTGCTCGGTCCGCCGCGTTGCACGTTGATAACCACCAGGGGCAACTCGAGCACTACCGCGAGGTTTATGGCTTCGCTCTTGAGGGCGATACCGGGGCCGCTGCTGGCGGTGGCCGCCAGACTGCCCCCGAAGGCAGCACCGATTGCAGCGCCCACCGCGGCGATCTCGTCTTCGGCCTGAAATGTCCGCACGCCGAAGTTCTTCAGACTCGACAAATCTTCGAGGATACTGCTAGCCGGAGTGATCGGGTAGCTGCCGTAGAACAGAGTCTTGGACGCCTTGGTCGCCGCGGTCACCATGCCCATGACCAAGGCCTCGTTGCCGTTGACGCGGCGGTAGGTCCCCGGCTCGACCGCCTCGCGCTGCAGCACGCGCACGCGCGAACTGAAAACCTCGGTATTTTCGCCGTAGTAGTAACCCGCCTTAAGCGCCCGGGTGTTGGCTTCGACGACCTCGGGCTTGCGCGCGAACTTCTTCTCAATGAAGGTGATCGTCGTGTCCAGCGGACGGTCGAAGATCCAGTACGTGAGACCGAGCGCGAAGGCGTTCTTCGACAGATCTTTCTGCTGGTTGGAGAGCCCCTCGAGATCCGCCAGGGCCGTGCGGTTGAGGCTGGTCAGAGGCACCTCGTGGACCTCGTAGCCACGAATGCCGCCATCCTCAAGGGGGTTACGGTCGTAGCCGGCCTTACGCAGGTTGTTGCGGGTGAAGGCGTCGGTGTTGACGATGATCAAGCCACCTTCCTCGAGGTCCTCGAGGTTCGCCTTCAGGGCGGCTGGGTTCATCGCCACCAGAACCTGCGGCGCATCACCGGCAGTGAACAGTTCCTTTGATGCGAAGTTCACCTGGAAGCCGCTGAGGCCTGCGATGGTGCCGGCCGGAGCGCGAATTTCGGCTGGAAAATCCGGAAAACTGCTGACGTCGTTGCCCAGTACCGCCGAGGTATTGATGAACTGGGTGCCGGTGAACTGCATGCCGTCGCCCGAGTCGCCCGAGAACCTGATGACGACGGACTCTCGCTCCTCCGGGGCGTCGGCCTCTCCCGACCCGCTCTGCCCCACGTTCTCCGCCGAAGCCGTCGGATCGGCCATCAGGCGAGTCTCGTCGCTGCAAACGGTAGCGCCACTGCTCTACGCACCCTCTTTGGTTCTGGGAATCTGCTCTGGATCCGGGGGCAGGTTGTATATCTCCCGCGGGAAGCGATCGGTAAGGAACTGGATCATCATACGATGGTCGACATTACCGACGATGCGGCCATCGGTATCGAGCACCGGCGCGTTACGATAGTGACCTGCGTTCATCATATGCAAGGCATCCCCGACCGTCTCGTAGAGAGAAACAGTCTGGGGTGCGGTCGTCATGAACTCGGTGATCGATCGCGTCCACGTCGCCGGGTCTTCGACAACCTTCATCAGCGCGTCCCGCTCGGTGAATATGCCTGCCAGCATGTTGTCATCGTCGCCGATGAGCACCGCACCCGCCTTGTTCTCGCGCATGAGATCCAGCACTTCGGCGACGGTGGCCTCAGCTCTGACGACCACATGGCCACTGATGTCGAGATGGGCAATCCTCGACGTGTGCAGGTCCTTCGCGACGCTCATTTCACGTGCCGGGTGGGCGTATCGGCCACCGTATATAATACCGGCAACTCAGGATTGGTCAAGCAGTTGCACAATTTAGCCATCGAGCACTTTTCGCTGCGCTTTTGCAGCGGCAAACTCGGATTCACCCGGCGGCCCGAACAGGCCCGGAATAGGCGAACGCCTCCCCCGCGTCGCCGCCTAAGCGCAATTCCCAATCGGCGACGTCGGGGAGCCAGGAATACTGTCCCGCGACCACCACTGTCGCCCGTTCCTGGACCAGGCGATCCAAGACTCCCACCAGGGTCTCGACATCGTCGGGATGCGCGCCACCGGCAGGCTCGTCGATCAGCACCAGGTCGGCAGCTCCGACCCGCACCAGCACCGCAGCCAGATCCAGCCGCAGACGTTGACCTGGTTCCAGTTCACTTAGCATCGTGCCCAGTGCACACTGCCCTAGGCCGCTGGCCTCCGCTGCCACGATGTTGGCCCGCAGCTTGGCCTCGCGCGCAAACGTCTCCGCTGCCTGCTCGACGGTCATTTCGAGCATGTCGCGAGCGCTATAGCCTCTGTAGGTAACCTCTAGCACCTCTTGCCGAAATCGTCGCCCCTCACAGGCACTACAGGTGAGCAAGAGATCCTCGAGAAACTCCATATCGTAGCGCAGGCGGCCGGTGCCCTCGCACGTCGCGCAGCGCCCGCCGGGGCCCTCTACCGAGAACCAGTCCGGCGGATAGTTGCGGTTACGGGCCGCGGGCGTCGCCGCTAGCAACTCGGCGACGCCAGAGGCAATCCCGAGCTCTGCGGCCAGGGTCGCCTGGAGTCTCCCGCCCGCTGACCCGCCGTGACGCGTCAGATCCCACACCCTTCTGATTCGGGTGGCTCCGATGAGGCTGCACGTACTGTCGCCGACACGCTGGGCACTGCGTTTGGAAGACCCCAGAAAGGGGGCAATGACATCCTGCAGCAACCGCGTCTTACCGGCACCCGAGGTGCCGGTAAGGGCAACCAGTCGCCGCAGTGGTATCCGGGTCGAACCTGGTGCCAGCACCGGATGGGAGCGTATGGTCAGGCTGAGGTAGTCCTCGGGAGCCGCCTCGACTCTCTGGCGCTCCACTGCCAGCCGCGCCACGGCGTCCGGGTCGATTCCGTCCGCGGTGCTCACCCGCCCTTCGGCGAAGGTGACTATCCGTCCAGCCCGCCGCAGGACAGGCGCCGCGTGATCGACGGCGATCACCGTGTTACCCAGATCGACGAGCCGCTCGAGGCCAGTTACTTGGACCTCAGCGTCAATGTTGCTGAGCCCAGCAGTGGGCGGATCGAAGATGTACAACATGCCACTGAGGCCGCTCGCCAGACAGCGAACAAGCTGCAGGCGCCCGTACTCACCGGTAGAGAGAGTCTCCAGCCCGCGGCCCAGCACCAGGTCGTCTAACCGCAGGTCCACGGCAATCTGTACGATGCGCGCAACCCCGTCGAGCACGACGTTCTCTGGATCCAGCCCAGCACAGAAGCGACCGAGTTCGGCCAGGGTCGTCATGGCGAGGACGCTGGCGGTCAGACCCGCAACGGAGACGCGGCCGGCAACACTGTCCTGGCTCCTCCCGACCGCGAGTTGTTCGGGAGTGGCGACTTGGCACACCCGCCCGCAGTCAACGCAGGTGAGGCTGCGGTTGGCCACCAGCAGACGATCCTGGTCAACGACCGCAAAGGTGGTCCGACCGGCGGCGACCTTGCGCGCGTTGCGGATTCCCTCGATCAGCCGGCCACGCGTCTGCAGTTCCGGCGTCATGCGATCGACCACGACCTCGAAGCCAACGTCGGGGTCGAGAGCGGCCCCGT